>NZ_ANNK01000159.1 GCF_000334155.1 Halalkalibacterium ligniniphilum
CGTTTCTTTTTTCTTATAATAAAACCAACATTGGTTCAACAGTTTTACTTTGTAACGATTTTTTTGGGCGTAAGCTGCGCGCAGTTGATTGATAAGCCAATTTGGCATGTTCGCCAACTCCCTTAACCGTGTGTAATCGTAATTAGTATATGTTGCCATGGTTGTCAAGGTTATCGTTTTTTTTTTTTTTTTCAAAGTATAGAAAAAGGATGAACAGAATGAATCAAAGTGAGCTGCAAAAGTTAGTGGAGGAGATCTCATTAAAATATTTCCAACGACCATTTAAGCATGTCGCCCGATTTAACGGGCGGTTAAGAACGACTGGGGGCAGGTATCTTTTACAATCGCATGACATTGAGGTGAACCCAAAGCAGTTAGAGGCTTTTGGAGAAGAGGGGATTATCGGCATTATTAAACACGAATTATGCCATTATCATTTACATATACAGAAAAAAGGGTATCGCCATCAGGATAAAGACTTTAAAGCATTGTTAAAGAAGGTGGGAGCTCCGCGCTTTTGTGAAGTTGTTCCAGGTACAAGAAATCAATTGAAGAGTATTCATCTTTATGCATGTCAGAGCTGCGATCTTATTTATCAGCGAAAAAAAAGAATTGATACAACCCGTTATGTTTGTGGTAAATGCTCAGGGAAATTAAAAAAAATAAAATGAAATTTAATGTTGATTTACGAGCATCGATTGTGCTATATTATAGAAGTCGCTGAGCGAGACTGGCTCTTAGCGAAGGGAAAAAGGCTTTCAAAATAGGGATTGACACAAATTATCACATCCTTTAAAATGTAAAAAGTCTAGATTGAAAAAGTGATATTCCACAGTAGCTCAGTGGTAGAGCAATCGGCTGTTAACCGATCGGTCGTAGGTTCGAGTCCTACCTGTGGAGCCAAGGAGAAGTACCCAAGTGGCTGAAGGGGCGCCCCTGCTAAGGGTGTAGGTCGTTTACGCGGCGCGAGGGTTCAAATCCCTCCTTCTCCGCCATATTTACTTTGGCCCGTTGGTCAAGCGGTTAAGACACCGCCCTTTCACGGCGGTAACACGGGTTCGAATCCCGTACGGGTCATCTTTATAAATATCGATGCCACGTCGATATGGAGGATTAGCTCAGCTGGGAGAGCACCTGCCTTACAAGCAGGGGGTCGGCGGTTCGATCCCGTCATCCTCCACCATTTATTTTGATTTGAATGGTCCGGTAGTTCAGTTGGTTAGAATGCCTGCCTGTCACGCAGGAGGTCGCGGGTTCGAGTCCCGTCCGGACCGCCATTTTACTTACATCGTAAAAGGAAAAGCCGAGAAACAGGGCTTATCTCAATACGTGAGTATCACATACTTTAAATAATTTTTATTATGGCTCGGTAGCTCAGTTGGTAGAGCAATGGACTGAAA
>NZ_ANNK01000160.1 GCF_000334155.1 Halalkalibacterium ligniniphilum
AAATTTGATTCGCGGGTGTGGCGGAATTGGCAGACGCGCTAGACTTAGGATCTAGTGTCTTATGACGTGGGGGTTCAAGTCCCTTCACCCGCACTTTGAATTTTTAGAGTGATGAAAACTGAAGCGGTTGTGGCGGAATGGCAGACGCGCTAGACTTAGGATCTAGTGTCTTATGACGTGGGGGTTCAAGTCCCTTCACCCGCACTTTGAATTTTTAGAGTGATGAAAACTGAAGCGGTTGTGGCGGAATGGCAGACGCGCTAGACTTAGGATCTAGTGTCTTATGACGTGGGGGTTCAAGTCCCTTCACCCGCACTTTGAATTTTTAGAGTGATGAAAACTGAAGCGGTTGTGGCGGAATGGCAGACGCGCTAGACTTAGGATCTAGTGTCTTATGACGTGGGGGTTCAAGTCCCTTCACCCGCACTTTGAATTTTTAGAGTGATGAAAACTGAAGCGGTTGTGGCGGAATGGCAGACGCGCTAGACTTAGGATCTAGTGTCTTATGACGTGGGGGTTCAAGTCCCTTCACCCGCACTTTGAATTTTTAGAGTGATGAAAACTGAAGCGGTTGTGGCGGAATGGCAGACGCGCTAGACTTAGGATCTAGTGTCTTATGACGTGGGGGTTCAAGTCCCTTCACCCGCACTTTGAATTTTTAGAGTGATGAAAACTGAAGCGGTTGTGGCGGAATGGCAGACGCGCTAGACTTAGGATCTAGTGTCTTATGACGTGGGGGTTCAAGTCCCTTCACCCGCACTTTGAATTTTTAGAGTGATGAAAACTGAAGCGGTTGTGGCGGAATGGCAGACGCGCTAGGTTGAGGGCCTAGTGGGGGTTGACCCCGTGGAGGTTCGAGTCCTCTCAACCGCACCATATATAAGCGCCCGTAGCTCAATTGGATAGAGCGTTTGACTACGGATCAAAAGGTTAGGGGTTCGACTCCTCTCGGGCGCGCCATTTGTTTTTAGGTTTGAATTATTGATTTTAATAATGAATTTCCAAGAAGTTGATGACGAAATTCGCTTCTTATTTTGAAAATATAACGGGAAGTAGCTCAGCTTGGCAGAGCACTTGGTTTGGGACCAAGGGGTCGCAGGTTCAAATCCTGTCTTCCCGACCATTTTGCGGGTGTAGTTTAGTGGTAAAACCTCAGCCTTCCAAGCTGATGTCGTGGGTTCGATTCCCATCACCCGCTCCAGATTTTATTGTTTGGTGGGTAGGTTTTTTTATACCTAAAACTGGGCCTGTAGCTCAGCTGGTTAGAGCGCACGCCTGATAAGCGTGAGGTCGGTGGTTCAAGTCCACTCAGGCCCACCATATTTTTTTGAAAAAAGTTGTTGACGGAACGATAGATTATATGATATATTAATCTAGTCGCCAAAAACGACAAGCAGTTCTTTGAAAACTGAACAAAAGCCAAGCGTAATAAGAGATACAAGGTATCT
>NZ_ANNK01000161.1 GCF_000334155.1 Halalkalibacterium ligniniphilum
TTGGCTTTTGTTCAGTTTTCAAAGAACTGCTTGTCGTTTTTGGCGACTAGATTAATATATCATATAACCTATCATTCCGTCAACATTTTTTTGAAATGATTATTATCACTCATCAGCGACAAGTAATAATATAGCATCTTTCAATAGATAAAACAAGTAGTCTTTCAAAAAATAGTAAACGATCTTCCTGTCGATTTTTTACATTTCAGGCAGGTCGCAACGCAACTTGCGACACTGCCTAAATCATCATTTTATTACACTCTAGCTTCTTGAACAGCTTGAACGAATTGTGCTGCTTTGTGTTCTAGCTCAGCAAAATAAGCATCATCCATTGCTTTCTTTGTATTCACAAGGGAGCTACCAATTCCTGCAGCTACAGCACCTGCTTTAATGTATTCACCTACATTATCTAGATCGAGGCCACCAGTCGGCATTAAAGGGATATGCGGAAGTGGCCCATGCACATCTTTTAGATAACGCGGACCAAAAGCACTGGCTGGGAACACTTTAATAAGATCCGCTCCATGTTCATATGCTGTAAGGATTTCTGTCGGTGTCAAGGCTCCAGGAATACTTAATACACCATAGCGTTTTGTTATTTTAATGGTGTCTACATTCACCGTTGGAGAGAAAACAAATTGGGACCCAGCCATAATGGCAGGGCTAGCTGTTTCTGGATCGAGAACGGTTCCTGCGCCAACAATCGCTTTATCCCCAAGTGTTGTAGTAGCATGTTCAATGACCCGTAAAGCATTCGGTGTTTCTAACGTGATTTCGAGCGCTTTCACACCACCGCGGCTTAACGCCTCACCAATTGGCACAATTGTTTCTTTTGTCGCTCCACGAATAACAGCAACAATTCCACTTTCTTTTAGCTGATCTACAATATTCATAGTAAACAGTCCTCTTTTCTACATTTCTTCTATAATATATTAATTATTTTTTGTGCTAAGTAAGCATAAACTGACTTTGTAACAGGCACACCGCTTACCGAACGCTCGGCTTCTCGCAATGTTCCGATCCCCCTGGTACCATCACTTTCGAAAACTCCTCCGCTTCTTCCACCTTTACATTCTCAACTACACGCACAACTTCCTCGCTAAGCGTCTACAAAAATTTTTCCAACCGCTATCCCCTCTCAATCGCTAGCCAGTTGGTCATGACCATTTTCTCTTATTTAGCGTTCAATCAATTCCTTCTCACCCATTCTTATAAGGATATCCTCTAAATAAGGTAGACCCTCATTGTCACCTGCCACACTGACAACCATCGATCCTATCGTACTAGCAAACAATAGCGTTCGCTCTAATGGCCATTGTTGGAGAATGCCATATACAAAGCCAGCATCATACCCATCTCCTGCACCAACTGTGTCCACAACCTTCCTTGCTTTAACCGGTTCGGCAACAAGCATCTCTCCATTTTGATAGCCGATCGAACCTTTTTCCCCTTGCTTAATCGCAATATGAGAAATGCCGTACCCTTTTAAAATATCGATAATTTTCTCAGACTCACTTTCTCCTAAAAGCAGCTCCGCTTCATCAAGACCCGTTAACATAATGTCAACATTCTCCAGAAAAGCTGACAATTTTGCTTTTGCTTCCTCACGACTCCAGAGCTTTAAGCGAATATTCGGATCAAAGGAAATGAGCAAATTATGCTTTTTCGCTAATTCAATTGCACGCTTGTTAATCTGGTAATTGTTCTCACTAATTGCCGAAAAAACGCCTGTAATATGTAAAACCTTAGCTTCCTTAAAAATATCTTCATTTAAATCCTCTGGTTGCATCGTTAAGGTAGGAGAGTTTGCACGATAATAGTAGGTCTGACTGCTCCCGTCCTCCCACACTTCTTTAAAATTAAGAGAGGTAGGATACCCATCAACAAACTTCACTTCAGAGACGTCAATTCCTTCCCCTTGCACAAAATGCTTAATGTATCGTCCAAACTCGTCATTTCCAAGCCGACTAATCCAGCCTGTTTTTAATCCTAACCTAGCACAACCGATGGCGAAATTCAGCTCTGCCCCTCCCACCTTTCGTTCAAAAGAATGGACAAAACGCATCGGTCCTTTTGAGGAAGGATCAAGCGTAATCATTGCATCGCCGATTGTAATAATGTCTTTTTTCAATCTAATCACTCCCTTTTCCAAGTTGCTTTTTTACAGATTCCCGCTCAATGATTTCAGGCTCAAATCGGCAAATCACCGTTTGTTTGCTGGTAGATTTCCCTTCAATTGACTCAAACAATCGCTCGGCAGCTTTTTTGCCCATCTCAAAGGTAGGCTGCTTAATTGTTGTTAACGTAGGACTGTATATGTGGGCAAATGCTGTGTTATCAATCCCAATTAACGCGATCTGATTCGGAATTTCCAGTTGATTTTCTTTTACAAATTCCAATACTTCCATCAGTGCCAAATCATTTGCTGCTAACAAGGCATCAGGCGGACTCTCACTTGTAAACATCTTTCCTAACGCCGAACTAATTTGCTCAATCTGAGTTGCGACAATATATTCGTCTTTCATTGGCAATCCATGCTCTTCAAGTGCTTTTCGATACCCTGACAGCCTTTCAAGACGCGGGGTAATGTTGCGAAGCAGTGAAGTCGTAACAATGCCAATCCGTTCATAACCATGCTGCACAAAGTAATCCACCGCTAACTTCGCAGCCTTCTCGTTATTCAGCAGCACGCTATCAACAGCAATTCCCGGAACCGAACGGTCGATGAACACAAGTGGATAGTTTTCACTTACCATCGATTGATATAAATCAAGATTACCTCCTGTGGGAAAGACTATTAAACCATCTACTTGCTTCGCCTTTAACATCTCAATATACTTCTTTTCTTTTTCAGGCTCATCATCTGCATTACATACAATGACATGATAATCATGCTGATGACAAATATCCTCAATTGCACGAATAACCTCTGTTGAAAACGAATGCAAAATATTTGCAATGATAACACCAATGGTCGACGTTCTCTTTTGCTTTAAGCTTCGCGCAACAATATTAGGCTGATAATTTAATTCAGCGATCGCTTTTTCAATCCGCTTCCTCGTCTTCTCTCCCATGTAGTCATAGCGTCCATTCAGGTATTGGGAGACTGTGCTTTTCGACACATTTGCACGCTTCGCCACATCAAGCATTGTGATCTTTTTCATAAGCATCCCCCATTATCAAAATCGGTTTACTAAACCGGTTTTGTAATTCGATAATTAAAATTATAATATAAATTTATAGACAATTCAAGCAATTAAATAGTTACATACAGGCTCACAGAAACCTATGTGAGCGGATCATTCTTCCCACTAGGATGAAAATGAGTTCGTCAAGTAACGCTAAGCAGCCTTTCAATGAAGGGGTGCGAGCGACAGGCTTCTTGCTCTATCATCCTGTAAGCTTCGTCCCCTTTTCACAGAATAAATTGCAAGGTGCCAGTCAAACAAGAACAAGTGCTGGCTCCTATAACTAGATAGCTTTGAAATTTTCTTCTAAAAAAAGAGAGCATACTCAACCGTATACTCCCTTTTTCAACATCCACCTATTCAGTTAAAAACACAAAGTACGCAAGAAATACAAAGAATAACACATACATAATCGGATGAACGTCTTTACCTCGTCCTTTTACAAGCATCGTGATTGGATAAAAAATGAATCCAAGTGCAATTCCAGTTGCAATGCTATACGTTAGCGGCATGGCGACAACCGTTAAAAATGCAGGAACTGCAATTTCGAGTTTCTTCCAATCAATTAAACCTAATGCGGAAGCCATTAGTACACCGACAACAATAAGAGCTGCTGCCGTAACCTGTGGTGTAATAACCGCAAGTAAAGGCGAAAAGAACAACGAAACTAGAAACAGTCCTGCCGTTACAACCGATGCGAAGCCTGTCCGACCACCAGCCGCGACCCCTGAAGATGATTCAATATAAGCAGTCGTTGTTGATGTACCAAGAATGGCACCAATTGACGTCACACTTGAATCAGCTAATAACGCTCTGCCTGAGCGAGGAAGCTTATTGTCTTTAATAAAGCCTGCTTGATTCGCTACTGCATATAATGTCCCTGCTGTATCAAAAAAGTCTACGAATAAAAACGTTAAGATAACAATTAAAAGCTGAATCGTAAAGACAGATGAAAAATCAATTTGGAACGCTTGACCGAATGTCGGCGCAAGACTTGGAACAGAACCAACAAGTCGCTCAGGCACATCAATCAAACCGACGATAATTCCTGCAAGTGCCGTTAGAACCATTCCATAAAAAATGCCACCTGTCACACCACGAACCATAAAAATAACTGTAACCACAAGTCCAAAAACCGCAAGCATTGTCGGTCCATTTAAAATATGACCAAGCTCAACCGCTGTTGCTTCGGATGGAACCACAATACCTGCATTTTTCAAGCCGATAAAGGCGATAAATAAGCCAATTCCGGCACCCGCTGCATATTTCATCTCGGCAGGAATCGCATTTATAATGATTTCACGAATTTTAGAAACAGTAAGAATGATAAATAGGATACCAGATATAAAGACTCCAAATAATGCAACTTGCCACTCAATTCCCATACCAATAACGACAGAGTACGCAAAAAATGCATTGAGCCCCATACCCGGAGCAAGCGCAATCGGATAGTTGGCAAGCAAGCCCATGAGCAAGGTTCCAATCGCAGCTGCTAAAGCTGTAGCTGTAAAGACTGCACCTACATCCATCCCTGCATCGCCTAAAATTTGCGGGTTAACGAATAAAATATAAGCCATTGATAAAAACGTCGTAAGCCCGGCAACTGATTCTTTTCGATACGTTGTTCCGTGCTCTTTAAAGCCAAAATAACGGTCCATGTATAAAAGCTCCTCCTCTTTTCTCTAAAAGGCGTCCATTTTGTATTCTCACCAATAAAGCAAAGCACAATACCTTTTGTAACAGCAAAAAAGCTTCAGGCTTTAACCACCTGAAGCAAAACAACAAAAAATCAGCCCCTATAAATAAGAGCACTCCTGATTTTTCGTAGTCAAGCTATTTACGGCAGCTTGGTAGAGACTCGCAGGCCCTATTCCTGCAATTATACGAAATGACGCATGTAATGTTTTAATTTACAAGCTAAGTCTATCAGGAGTGTCGTTTCTTGTCAATCAAAAAACCGAACATTAATAGCTAGAATAGTCTAAAATATTCGTTTTATTCCCACTCAATTGTTGCTGGTGGCTTCGAAGTCACATCATAAACGACACGATTGACATGTTTTACTTCATTGACAATCCGCGTCGAAATGATTTCAAGAACATCCCACGGTATGCGCGCCCAATCAGATGTCATCCCGTCAATCGACGTGACAGCACGGATTCCGACTGTATAGTCATACGTTCTCGCGTCACCCATTACACCAACACTACGCATGTTTGGTAGGGCCGTAAAATATTGCCAAATCTCACGATCAAGTCCTGCCTTTTTAATCTCTTCACGTAAAATCGCATCGGATTCACGAACAATCTCAAGCTTTTCTTCCGTAATTTCTCCAAGAACTCGAATTCCTAGACCAGGACCCGGGAACGGTTGTCGCCAAACAATCTCATCAGGAATTCCAAGCTCTGTACCAACTTTGCGCACCTCATCTTTAAAAAGTGTGTTTAAAGGCTCGATCAATTCAAAGCTCATATCTTCTGGAAGTCCACCAACATTATGATGTGACTTAATCGTTTGTGCAGTGGCCGTACCACTTTCAATGATATCTGTATATAGTGTACCTTGGGCAAGGAAATCCATATCCTTTAATTTTCCTGCTTCCTCTTCAAACACGTAAATAAACTCGTTTCCAATAATTTTACGTTTTTGTTCAGGATCTGATACACCTTTAAGCTTGTTCAAGAAACGCTCTTGGGCATCAATTTTAATGACGTTCATGTTGAAGCCTTCACTAAACGTCTTCATGACGCTATCTGCTTCTCCTTTTCTGAGGAGGCCGTGGTCAATAAACATACATGTTAGCTGGTCGCCAATCGCTTTGTGAATTAACACAGCCACAACAGACGAATCAACGCCGCCACTTAGAGCACAAAGAACTTGCTTGTCTCCTACTCGTTCACGGATTTTCTCTATTTCAACTTCAATGAAGCTTCCCATCGACCATTCACCTTCACAGCGACATACATTAAAGGTAAAGTTTTTCAGCATGTCATCGCCAAATTGTGAATGTTTGACTTCTGGATGGAATTGAACGCCGTAATAGCCTTTTTCTTCATTACTCATGGCAGCTACAGGACAAGAAGGGTTTTGCGCATCAACAACAAATCCTTCAGGTGGAGCAAGAATTAAATCTCCATGGCTCATCCATACCGTTTGTTCAATTGGCAATCCCTCGAAAAGGGCAGACTGATTCTCTACCTTAATCAACGCCTTTCCATACTCACGATGATCAGCCGCTTCAACTTTGCCACCAAAATGCTGAGTCATCAGCTGCATACCATAGCAAATTCCTAATATCGGAACATTTAAATCAAAGATCGCAGGATCACATTTTGGTGCACCTTCTGCGTAGGCGCTATTTGGTCCACCGGAAAAAATAATTCCTTTTGGGTTCAATGCTTTTAGCTCTTCAACTGTAATTGTGTTTGGGTGTAACTCACTATAAACGCCTAGGTCGCGAATTCGGCGCGTAATGAGCTGGTTGTATTGCCCACCAAAATCAAGCACAACAATCATTTCTTGTGTTGTTTCCATTCAGCTATCCATCCTTTGTATCAATATTTATTCGTTTACCCCTATATAAAAAAGCCAGAATCCAACCAGCCCCCTTCAAGAGAAAAAACATCGAGGTCTCTCTATTAGGAAGATGATACAAAGGCAGAATTTAGAAATAGCTTCATTCCGCCTTCATAGTCAGGGCATTTACGGTGACCTGGTAGAGACTCTTAGGCCTTATTCCTAAGGATATATGAAAGCACCTGTGCAATTTTTGAAATACGGAACCATTTTATCAATCACCTATAAAGGGGTCAAGAACTGATTTTTTTCATCAGCCTTTCCCAATTTCTTTGATAGGTCTGCCAGAGCATCGTCGGTTCCTTTCCCCCATACATGAACCGTTCATATGCGTACGTTAAGTACATCATCTCATCACTTTCAAATTTCCGATCAATCCGTTTTGCATATTCACGCAGTGTTTCGTGCTCACCTTTCTTCTCCCCTATGTAACGGAGAAACCATAAAAGCCGTCGATAGGCAACCAAGAAGGCCTGTTCATCTTTTTGTCTATGGGACCTGAAAATGAGGTAGAAGGCAATCACCTTTTTGTTACGCGCAAGGATGCCAAGAACCGCAATCAACAGAACCATCACAATAAAGGCAGGATGAACAGAAAAACCATCGTTGTCACCTGCTGATGAATCCGAATCAGCTGCCGCACTGTCTTCTTCCATGCTTGCAAATACATCCTCAGCCTCTTGCTCCTGCTCCGTTTCATTTACCTCGCTCTCTTGAATCACTTGCTCTCCCTCTTCTTCTGGTTCAATAAATTCATAAGCATTATCAAAACCGCGAGTCGGCTCAAACGGAACCCAGCCAATTTCCGGGAAATACACTTCTACCCAAGAATGGGCATTTTCATTTTTGATCTCGTAAATCGTTCGCTCATCATCAAGCGTTTCCAGCACTTCTCCTTGCGTAAAGCCTTTTACCCAGCGGGCAGGTATGTCAACGGAACGCAAGAGGACAGCCATTGAAGTCGAAAAGTTATCGCAGTAGCCACGTTGTGTTTCAAATAAAAACTGATCGACGTAATCCTGTTCCTCTGAGGGGATGGCAACGTCTGTTGTTTCATAACGAAAGTCAGGCCCTTGAAAATAGTTTTCCACCGCTTTTGCTCGATCATAACGATTATCGTAGCCAGCAACAATTTCCTCGGCTAGCTCCCCCACACGATCCGGTAACGTCTCAGGTAACTGTAAATATAAGCGCTCAATGTATTCAGGATCATCCACGCTCGCTTGCCGTAGCACTTCGATTTGGTATGACGGTTGATAATATTCAACATTATACCGTTCGAAAATGGTTGGATAGTCTCCTGAATATGGCGTTACTTTTTCAGTAAAAAAGTCAATGCGAGAATCGAGATCAAGGAGCCCTTCAAAAGAACCTGGATAAAAGGCAAGATCAAATCGTTGGTTTTCTACAAAAGCAACCTCCGCTTCAAGCAATTCATAATCAAGACGTCCAGAACCAACATATTCAGGGGGATAAGGAGCTTCACGAGGTCGTTCCGGTGTGCTCACTTCCCACCCTAGCCCAGTATAAAAATCCTTCGTTTCCCCGCGCCAATAATGGTCTTGTGTAGCTGCTGCATAAAAAACAGATGAATCATCATGAATAAAGCCTCCGCCTAATCGGCTATCATTATTACCATAGCCAATCCGCTGTACACCTTGTCCACCCGATCCACTTCCAGGATCAAGCCCAACGGCTGCACGCATGTATGGTACAGGATCTTCCCATTGAGGATCTAGCTTCGGCGAAGCAAACCCGAGGGCACTTGAAAATACAATGACAAGCGCGAGCATCGCCGCTAAACGAGCCGGTAAAAAACGAGAGCCAGCTCCTAATTTTTCTTTTTCAATCGTTCGATACATGGTTACAAGACCAAGCAGCAAAAAGCCGATGATAAATGTTCGAATAATAGCGACAGAGGCATCGTATTCAGTAAACGTATCAAGCACCGCTACATAAATCACCGTAAAGACGAGAAAGAACAGGATTCTTCGCGCATAGATAACCCAATAAAATAGAAGGTAGCTCATGATCGCTAAAAGCACAAAAAACAAAAAGCTCCGAAACAGATCAGTTAATGCATACCATTGTCCGTTTAGTAAATAAGATAGATTCGTGAAAAGATCGCTAAAAAAAACATACATCCATTCAAGAGAAAAAAACGGTCCATCAAAAAAGATCAAAAAAATTCCATAGACAGTGATCAAAGCTTTAATGGATACTGAGACAAGGAAAGGCAGTTGAAGAAAAGTAATAAAAAAATAGCATCCTGCAAAGATCACAAACAAATGAATATAGCCCGTTTCTGTAATATGCGGCAAAGGTAGGAGCCATTCCATGAGGAGGAGAAAGCTCAAACCATATAATAGAAAATCCTGCCCTAAATCAAGTGATTTTTTTGTTTTCATTAGATGGCACCACCTCCTGTGTCCTCAGCACTTTATGACGAGGCAAACGATTGAGCTTCAATCCCTAACTGCCTTAGCTTCTTAGCATAAAGATTGTTCGATCTTGTCATATCGACCATACACACATATAGATGAATACCTTGAGTTTTCATCGCTTCAAGCGCTTGAACAAGAGAGTCCGTTAACTCTGCACATACGTAATAAACGGTTGAGCCCTGCCACTCTTCATAGATTGAAGCAATCGCTTTAGGGCTTGTTTGAGTTGGCTCTAGCTTCGCTAGCACCCTGAGAGGTATTGACGTTGTTTGATCATGAACCGATAATTTCAGCCATTGAGACTGTCGAATCGCCACTTGCACAGATGGATGCTTTCCCATTAGGGAGACCATCAAAGAAGCAGTCAGTTCAACCGCCGCCTCAAAGCTTGCGGAAGAAGCCTTTTCAACATAAGGATCAAAGGCAATGGTAACACCCTGACCTTGATAGGATTCAAACTCTTTGGTCATCAATGCTGCGCTCCGTGCTGACTGCTTCCAGTCAATACTAGACAAACGGTCCCCAGGAACATAGCTACGGACCCCAGCAAGGGAACGTTCTTCCTCAATCCTTTTGCTTGGAGAGGCTCCATCCATCACCTTCGTGCTCTGGCCCCTAGGAACCACAGGTAATTGCTGAAATTTCGGGTAAACAAGCACCTTTGATTCCTCAAAAATAATTGTTCTTTTATCGAATAAGCCAAATAAATCACTAAGCACAAACTCCACGTTACGAAACAGATGCTCCCCTCGTTTCACATCATGTACCCAATAGTCAAATGAAAGCTTTTTTTGCAACCCAAAAAAGAAAAGCGCCCCCGCTCCCTCCACTTTCCCTAAGTCTTCAGGAGGTAAATCTCGAACATGAATATAAAAAAACGGATGCCAAGGCTTTTTTGTCACTGTGAGCGTGATCCGTAGCGAATCTCCAGAACGAAGCTGCTTTGACTCAATTCTCCGCTCAACATGGAAGCCTCGAAAAGAAAATAACGTAACGACTAACGTTAAGCATAGGATCGTTATGACACTATAAAAAAGAAACCAACTAACAAAACCACCTTGGAACATTGCATATGAAAACACGACTGCTACAATGATGAGTAAAACGCCAATTTTTATAAACGGGCGAACAAATGCTATAATTCGCTCCATCATCTTACGGTGTTAGTTCCTTTCGAATCACTGGAACTCGCGTTTTTTCTAACACCTCTCGTACAATTTGCTCATGCTCGATGTTCATCATTTTCGCTTCTGCTGTTAAGATAAGGCGGTGACCTAACGTGTACGGAGCGAGGTACTTCACATCATCTGGGAGGACGAAATCTCTCCCATCTAGCATGGCATAAGCTTGTGCTGCTTTCATGAGGGCAATGGAACCACGGGGGCTAACGCCTAATTCAACAGCATCATGCCGTCTCGTTCCATTGACAATCTCCACAATGAACTCCTTAACATGATCATCGACATACACTTCTTGCACGAGACCTTGCAGATGCACAACCTCTTCTGTTGTCATGACAGGCCTTACTTCATCAATCGGGTGTTTTTTTTCTAAACGCTTTAACACTTCTACTTCTTCCTCGACACTTGGATACCCTAGAGTTAAGCGAAATAGAAACCGGTCTAGCTGTGCTTCTGGAAGGGGAAAGGTTCCTGCATATTCCACAGGATTTTGTGTAGCCATGACAAAGAATGGTTTTTCTAAAATAAGGGAATCACCATCAACGGTAACACTCCCTTCCTCGAGGGCTTCAAGCAAAGCAGATTGCGTTTTTGGGGACGTACGGTTAATCTCATCTGCTAAGACAATATTGGCGAGAACTGGACCTGGACGAAATTCAAATTGTTGGGTTTTTTGATTATAAATCGAAACACCTGTTACATCTGAAGGAAGCAAATCAGGTGTAAATTGAATTCGTTTGAAATCGGCGCCGAGAGAACGGGCAATCGCTTTCACCATCATTGTCTTGCCAACTCCTGGCACATCTTCTAGAAGAACGTGTCCACCTGAAAATAATGCCACAAGACTAAGCTCAATCTCTTGGCGCTTACCAACGACAGCGCGTTCAATATTGGCGACGACACTCTTTATTCGTTCAACGGTCAATTCCATCCTCGTTCCTCCATTTCTCCTACTATCTCTCTACCCTCATCATACCATTATCAAGAAAAAAGTACGTTAAATTTACATTACCATTTTTAGTGAAGGTTGTGTGAGTTCTATCAGTCTACCCCGTTTTTTGTCTCTTAAAAACGTTTCTGATGCTACGGCAGCTATTGAACTCACCGATCACAATCACAATTATTACAACGCTTCCTTAGCTACCCTACTTAAGGAATTCGCACAGATTTTGACAACAGAGCAGCTTTTACAAACAATTAGCTAGCCTCTAACCTAATTAAAAACCCCGACTCAATGGTCGAGGTTTTTCTCTTTTCGGACACGTTCCGCTTCATCACGGGCTCCCATGTCCTCTAAATAAATCGGATCATCCGCATTATAATATTTTGCCATTGCATTCTCAAATTCGTGTGTTTCTTCAGCATTTTGTAAGGCTTCTCGAAACTCTTCATCTTCTTTAAATGCCTCATACAATACAGGGTGTCGTTCAATTCGCTCCACTACAAATTCTGCTTCAACCCTCGTAAGCTCTTTAGCATAATCAAACTCTTGTTCTTCTTGGATTGGCTCATTCGGTTCTTCAGTACTTGACTCTCTATTTTCTTCTTGAGAACAAGCAACTAAAACAAAGCTTGCGATCAACGGTATAAGTACCTTTTTCATTCGAACCCTCCCAAAAAACAATCGTTATATTTTCATAGTAAAATAAATAGAACAAAAATGAAAGGATCCGTATTTAATTTTACGAATTCAACATCTTTGTTTAACATATCCAATTTTCGTTCTGGATTTGGAGAAGGGACCAGCTTGGCGGTCATAGATGTTCCCGTCTTTATAATCTTTAATAGTTCGTGTAACGGCGGAAACGTGTATAGACCATCTGCAAAAATTTGCAAGCCATATCCATTCCGACAAAGTCACCTTTCTTTTTATCCTGTAAATCTAGACGATATATCCCTAAAATTGATGCTCTTGAAATCCCTTTCCTAATCAAATGCCATGATTTTTGCCCCCGCGAATAAAATCAGAGCAACTTATAATCAATAGGAAGAAAAGATAACAATACATTGACATTTATTCCACAATTTATTACATCCTCTCTTTCTTTCATAGGATGCGTTCAATCTATAATGTTCCCTTCCCTACTATCCTTCATTTAAAACAACTTCTGATTAAGGTTGCCTAAAATTTCTATTTATGTTATTTCTATATTATATTGGGTTGTTTTTTAGCAAACATGGAACTGAGCAAACAGGGTGAAAGCTAGAAGCCTTGCCCTCATATCCCTCATTTTAGTGTTTGCTTAACATTACTTGACAAACTCTTTTTCAACTCTATAGGAAAATCAAACCGCTCGTCTCTGTAAAAAATGATCGGATTAACGTCCCATATTATCAGACAAAATTAAAATAAATTTTCCTATTTCTTATAGATTAGTATTTGTTTGTTATTATTTTTAGTTTAGCTGTTTTTAAAATGGGAAACAGTTTACAGACAAATCATTAATTTATTTTTTAAGGAGTGTTTGTGTATGGTAACAGATTTATATCCTTCTAGAACAGATATGGAGACAAAAATAATAGCACGTAAGGATCCAGTCGTGTATACGAGTGGTCAATCCAAGAAAGGACCGCTTACCAAACAAGAACTTAACTCCTATGAAAAAAATGGGTATCTGCTTTATAAAGACTTTTTTTCTGAAGAAGAGGTAAACATCTTAAAAAAAGAGTTACACACAGTGATGGAGATAAATCGCAATAATCATAGTGATTTAGTTATTCGTGAACCTGAAAGTGATGAAGTACGTTCTGTCTTTGAAATACATAAAGACAGTAATTTTTTTAAACGGCTCTGCAGTGATGAACGCCTTGTTAAGATTGCCCAGCAGCTGCTCGGATCACAAGTGTACATCACCCAATCTCGTATTAATTTTAAGCCTGGCTTTAAAGGCAAAGAATTTTACTGGCATTCTGATTTTGAAACATGGCATGTAGAAGATGGAATGCCGAACATGAGAGCAGTAAGTTGTTCCATTGTTTTAACAGATAACTATGAATTCAATGGACCCTTAATGTTAATACCGGGTTCTCATAAATGGTATGTTTCTTGCTCAGGCTCTACCCCTGATAATAACTTTAAGCACTCATTAAAAAAACAGGAATTAGGTGTGCCTGATCATGAAAGCTTGAAATTTCTCGTGAATAAAGCCGGCGGAAAAATTGACAGAGCTACTGGTCCTGCTGGTTCCGTTTTGTTCTTCGAATGTAATACGATGCACGGTTCGAGTGGGAACATCTCTCCATTCCCACGCAGCAACGTCTTCTTTGTTTACAATAGCATCGAAAATAAGCTGCTAAAACCTTTTAATAAGAACAACCCAAGACCAGAATTTTTGGCAAATCGAGCAAATATCACAGCGATCGAGCCTTCAACAGACAATCTACTTAATTATTCAACTAAAAAAACGCCTAACCTCACATAAAGTGAACCTCCTACAGGAAAAAATGCTGCAATTAAGGTATAATATGAAATGATGAATAAATGCACCGTCTTCAATTCGTGTTGCTTGTTAGCAGGCTGAAAGCTTAAGGATCTGCTTTTTTAGTTATTTAGAAAAAATCCGTGTTGAAGATGAGCATATTTCATATTGTATCGATTCAAAGGTGAAAGCGAGTGTTCATAATGGGGCGTAAATGGAACAATATTAAAGAAAAAAAAGCGTCAAAAGATGCTAATACAAGTCGTATCTACGCAAAGTTTGGACGGGAAATTTACGTAGCAGCAAAGCAGGGTGAACCCGACCCAGAATCAAATCAGGCTTTAAGAGTCGTACTAGAGCGTGCAAAAACATATAATGTACCGAAAACCATTATTGAGCGTGCCATTGAAAAAGCAAAAGGTGGTTCAGAAGAAAACTACGATGAACTTCGTTATGAAGGCTTCGGACCAAATGGCTCTATGGTTATTGTCGATGCACTAACAAATAACGTGAACCGAACTGCATCTGAGGTACGAGCGGCATTCGGTAAAAACGGTGGTAACATGGGTGTGAGTGGATCGGTTGCCTACATGTTTGATGCTACGGCAGTTATCGGTCTTGAAGGAAAAACAGCAGACGAGGTGCTAGAAATCTTAATGGAAGCAGATGTAGACGTACGTGACATTATAGAGGAAGATGAAGCAGTTATCGTCTATGCCGAGCCTGAACAATTCCATGAAGTCCAAGAAGCATTTAGAAATGCTGGAATTACAGAATTTACAGTAGCAGAATTAACGATGCTCGCCCAAAATGACGTCATCCTTCCAAAAGACGCACAAGCACAATTTGAAAAAATGATTGATGCCCTAGAAGATTTAGAGGATGTTCAACAAGTGTACCACAACGTTGACCTTGGTGATTAATCATGTAAGCAGGCCTTTGTTATTAAATATCGGCCTGCTTTTTTCAATAAGAGGCTGGGAACTAACGAACATGCATGATTGAAAATGCGAACAATGCACAACCTTAGCGGAGGAAATAGACGTAGACTCCTGCGGGATCAAAGGCTCACCAGCCGCCCGCGGAAAGCGAAATATATTTCCGAAGCGATTGCTATTCAGAAACGATCATGACGTTCAAATTTCTCATCAATAAAAACTCTTTTGTCCCGGCCTTTTTTTCATTTGTTTTTTTCGACTATCCTTCAACCTTCACTAAGCGTTTAATCGTTTTAATTGCATCAAAATGCATGCCTTCATGATATAAGCAAAAGCTAAGAAATTCTTCAACTGAGCTTAATCTAAGTCCAGAGGAGGTTGTATAAGGTTCTTTCACCTTTTCTTCTAAGCGTTCACTTAATAGGCGTTCAATACGCTCAATTTGTTCTTCGAGCATCGTTACTAACGTTTCCACATTCGGCGGCGCAGAATCCCAGTCCGCCGGCTTTGTTCCGGGGCTAAACCATTTGACAAAGTCCTCTGAAAGCTGACTATCTTCTTCAATAAAAGAAAAGGCAAACCTTTCATGCACGAGATAAATATGCCCTAGATTCCATCTTAAGCTGTTATTAAATCCAGTAGGGACAATGTCCGCAAGCTCCTCACTCGTCCCCTTTACTGCCTTTACGGTGTTGTTGCGAACAAACGTTAATTGATTGATTAAATAACTCATTGTTCACTCTCCCTTGTTAAAAGCTTTCTCGTTATTTGCCAAAAAGATAGCCATGTGACATTGAGATCACAATGGCTATCTTTATTTTACTTCTCCTTATTTTTCCTGTAAACAAATCTTGACAGTGTTACACTAAGCTCATAGAGCATAAGTAACGGGATCATCACCATTAGATCCGACAGAAAGTCTGCAGGAGTGATTAATACCGAGAGGACAATTAAAACAAAATAAGCGTACTTTCTTGCTTTGACCAGTTGGTTCGGATTAATGATCCCTAGTCTTGTCAAAAATAATATAATGGCTGGTAATTGAAAAAGAAAGGCCAATGGTACCGTCATATAAAACATAAAACGAAAATAACGGTCAACCGTAAACATCGTTTCAAATTGCTCACTTGAGATGGCTAATAGAAAATCCATTACGACT
>NZ_ANNK01000162.1 GCF_000334155.1 Halalkalibacterium ligniniphilum
TCACCAGCCGCCCGCGGAAAGCGAAATATATTTCCGAAGCGATTGCTATTCAGAAACGATCATGACGTTCAAATTTCTCATCAATAAAAACTCTTTTGTCCCGGCCTTTTTTTCATTTGTTTTTTTCGACTATCCTTCAACCTTCACTAAGCGTTTAATCGTTTTAATTGCATCAAAATGCATGCCTTCATGATATAAGCAAAAGCTAAGAAATTCTTCAACTGAGCTTAATCTAAGTCCAGAGGAGGTTGTATAAGGTTCTTTCACCTTTTCTTCTAAGCGTTCACTTAATAGGCGTTCAATACGCTCAATTTGTTCTTCGAGCATCGTTACTAACGTTTCCACATTCGGCGGCGCAGAATCCCAGTCCGCCGGCTTTGTTCCGGGGCTAAACCATTTGACAAAGTCCTCTGAAAGCTGACTATCTTCTTCAATAAAAGAAAAGGCAAACCTTTCATGCACGAGATAAATATGCCCTAGATTCCATCTTAAGCTGTTATTAAATCCAGTAGGGACAATGTCCGCAAGCTCCTCACTCGTCCCCTTTACTGCCTTTACGGTGTTGTTGCGAACAAACGTTAATTGATTGATTAAATAACTCATTGTTCACTCTCCCTTGTTAAAAGCTTTCTCGTTATTTGCCAAAAAGATAGCCATGTGACATTGAGATCACAATGGCTATCTTTATTTTACTTCTCCTTATTTTTCCTGTAAACAAATCTTGACAGTGTTACACTAAGCTCATAGAGCATAAGTAACGGGATCATCACCATTAGATCCGACAGAAAGTCTGCAGGAGTGATTAATACCGAGAGGACAATTAAAACAAAATAAGCGTACTTTCTTGCTTTGACCAGTTGGTTCGGATTAATGATCCCTAGTCTTGTCAAAAATAATATAATGGCTGGTAATTGAAAAAGAAAGGCCAATGGTACCGTCATATAAAACATAAAACGAAAATAACGGTCAACCGTAAACATCGTTTCAAATTGCTCACTTGAGATGGCTAATAGAAAATCCATTACGACTGGAAAGAGAACAAAAAATCCAAAACTTAAACCTAATAAAAAGAGAAGTAAGAAAAATGGAATGTAGATAATGGTTGAGGCTCTTTCCTCCGGGCTTAAAGCTGGAGAGAGATACTTCCACACCTGATAGCCGATGACAGGTAATGAAAAGGTTACTGCCGATATTGCCGCAATCGACATGTAAGCCCAAAGCACATCCCCTGGGCTTAATATCGTTAGCTTCTGTTCAATATCCTTTATTAAAAATTGATAAATATCATTAACAAAAATAAAGGATACTAGAAAAAAGAAAACAAACGAAGCACCAGAAAGAATGATTCTTTTTCTTAGTTCTTCTAGATGGTCAATAACTGGCATCGATAACGTTTTCTCCATTTTCCCCTCTCCTTAACATCGCTAAAAGCTAGTCTCTACTAAGCGATTTTTTCTGATCATCCTCTTTAAAATCATCTTCAAAATTCCCTGTTAATTCTTTCGTTCCTTTTTTAAATTCCGATAGTGTTCGACCAAAAGCATTCCCGATTTCAGGTAACTTCTTCGGTCCGAAAATGACAAGTGCGATGATTAAAATTAAAATTAACCCTGGAATTCCAATATTGCTCATTCACTACACACCTTTCTGTAGACAACCGTTCATTATCGTTTTTAGGCAATCGATTCTTGAGATAGCATATTGGTTAGTTGCTTTCTTAATTTGATAAATTCTTGATTATCCATAATGTCCGATTTTTGTCTCGGTCTTGGAATGTCAACGCTAATGACAGCACGGATATTTGCTTTAGGTCCGTGGCTCATCACAACAATACGATCAGACAATAAAATGGCCTCTTCAACATCATGTGTGACCATCACAACCGTTTTTTGCTCTTCTTCCCAAATCCGTTCGAGCTCATCTTGTAGGCTCCCACGTGTCAGAGCATCAAGCGCTCCAAACGGTTCATCAAGAAGTAGCACCTTCGGGTTATTAACGAACGCACGGGCAATCCCAACCCGTTGCTTCATGCCACCTGAAATTTCCCTTGGCTTTTTATCCTTTGCCCCCGTCAGCTTAACAAGCTCTAAATACTTCATTGCAATCTCATCTTTTTCTTCTTTTGTTGCTCCTTCTTTTACACAATCAAGGGCAAACATAATGTTTTCATAGACAGTCATCCACGGGAACAATGCGTGGTTTTGGAACACCATTCCTCGTTCCACACCTGGTTTTTTAATGACCTGGCCATCTAATTTAATCGTTCCAACTTCGCACGACTCAATACCTGCAATCATATTTAATAGCGTGCTCTTCCCACAACCACTTGGGCCAATTAATGAAATAAACTCACCTTCGTTAAATTGTAAATTGATTTCATCCAACGCTTCAAAAACTTTACCCCTTGTCTTAAACGTTTTTTTCACACGAGCGATCTCTACAAAGCCATTAGTTTTCATAGCTAACTCTCCTTTCAACATACGCTAAAATTCTATCGAGAGCTGTTCCAATCAAACCAATCAGAATAATGGCAACAATAATGCTAGAAATATCAAGGTTGTTCCATTCATTCCAAACAAAATAACCAATTCCTCTACCACCAATGAGCATCTCGGCGGCAATAATAACTAACCAGGCTACCCCTAAGCTAATTCTTAACCCTGTAACGATGTTCGGTAACGAAGCAGGTAGCAATACCTTTCTTACAAACATTCCCTTCTTCGTTTCAAGCGTTTTGGCTACATTTAGATACGTCTTTGGAATCGTTCTCACACCAAAAATCGTATTCACAAGGATCGGCCAAATACAACAGATAAAGATAACAAAAATCGCGGTACTTTGTGAATCTTGTAAAACCGCTAAGCCAATTGGAAGCCATGCTAATGGAGAAACAGGTTTTAAGATTTGAATAAATGGGTCAATTGCCTTTGATGCAACCTCTGATGTACCAATTAAAAAACCAAGGGGAACGGCAACAATGGCAGCAATCGCAAACCCTACGACAACCCTTTGCAAACTTGACAAAAGCTGTATGCCAATCCCAACATCATTGACACCCATGTTATAAAAAGGGTTGCTTAACAACTCCACTCCACGAACGACAACTTGAGAAGGTGCTGGTACAAGCGTTGATGCAATGCCCAATCGAACAAAGGATTCCCACACGAGAAGGGCAACACCTAATATTGCTAAAAACACTAAAAATGCTTTTGCGTTAACGGAAAGCTCACGTTTACTCGTTTCCATCTTTTCTTGTAGATTGGCTGACGGTGACAATACATTTGGTTTTTTTGTACTACTTGTTTGCATGTTTCATTTTCCTCCCAACATATTATCGAATCATCCATTCTCTCAAATTATTCATATCTTCCGCATTAAAATCTTTGCCCATAATTTGTTCAATTTTGTATTCATCTGTCGGTGCAGAAATGCCTAATTCATTCGCAATATTTCTCACATCTTCTGTCAAGAAAATTTCATCGGCTACCTTTTTAATATCGAGACCCTCAGCTTGCGCCGGTGTAATATAATCCCAACGGATCATTTGTGTTAAAATCCACGCAGCAAAGCTTTTCCATGGATAAGGATCAAAGTCTACTCGAGTCGGGTCATTTAACGTATTCCCTAATCCATCAGGGAACTTTCCAGTAAGCACTTGTTTTACAACTTCTTCTGGTTGATTTAAATATTGATTTGGTGAGATCGCCGTTGCAATATCCGCTCGATTTGCTGACTCGCTGCTGTAATTTGTCGCATCCACAATCGAGCTAAGAAGTGCATGATAGGTTTTTGGATATTGGTCAATAAATTCTTGTTTTACACCAAATGCACAGCATGGATGATTTGCCCAAAGATCTTTGGTTAAGGCAAAAATATAGCCAAAGCCTTCATGAACAGCCCGTTGATTAAATGGCTCAGGTCCCAAATACCCATCTAAGTTTCCAGACGCAAGGTTGGCAACCATATCAGGTGGACGTGTAATCCGAATGTCGACATCATTATCTGGGTCTAAGCCTCCTTCAGATAAATAATGACGTAAAAGTAAATTGTGAATCGAATAATCAAATGGTACGCCAAATGCCATTCCTTTTAAGTCTGAGATTTCTTTAACCGTATCCTTATGTTTGTTTGCTAAGGTAATAGCCTGACCATTGATGTTTTCAATTGCCGCTAACCGTGTCGGTACGGTTGCAGAACCTAGTCCTAGGGACATTGAAATGGTCATTGGTGACAATAAATGAGCCGCATCAATTTCTCCTGTAATAAATGCATCACGGATATCAGCCCAGCCACCGTACTTTTGAATCGTAACTTCTAGACCATGCTTTTCATAAAAGCCCATCGGATCTGCCATAATAATTGGGGTAGCACAAGTAATGGGAACAAATCCTATTTTTAATTGCGGCTTTTCAACATCGGCAAGGGTAATCGACGACCCACTTGATGAAGAGGGCTCAGAGAAACACCCCGTCAATGTTGATAGCAATCCACTACTGGCAAGCACACCTATTCCTAAAGCAGCTGTTTTCACAAAGCTTCTTCTTGTAACGGGACGACTATACTTCATTGCATTCATAATTCCAAGATCTTTTAAGTCTGTACGATATTGATTTAGCTGATTCGCATTTTTGATTGGCTCATCGATATATTGATGCTCATGATTACATCCGTGTAAAGAGCAATCATGATTATGATCATGCTCGTGTTCTACATTTTTTTCTTTCATGATTCTCCACCTTTGCTGTTTTAATAGACGTGGATGTATATCACCATTTTTTATAAGGCAAGAACTTCCCGTCGAACGTCACAATGACTCTATCTCCATTCGGATCTTCTTTCTTTTGAATATCCATCTTGAAATCAATCGCACTCATAATGCCGTCACCAAACATTTCTTGAATGACTGCTTTTAACGTTGTCCCATAGACTTGATTGATTTCATGAAATCGATAAATAAGCGGATCAACAGGCACGCTTGTATCTAAAGATCCCTTGAATTTATAGTCTTGTAAAGCACTTATAATCGTGTCGTCTAGCCCAAGCATGTCTCCAAGAATCTCTGCCTCTTCTTTGCTCATCGATGCCTGTCCCATAATCGCCGCAGCTGCCCAGGTTTTGTCTCGTCCAAGCTTTTGACCAATGTCTTCGAATGTCAAAGCTTTTTCCTTTTTTGCAGCTAAGATTGTTTCTGTGATTTTTTCAGTAACCAATGTAATGACCCCTTTCCTTTGCTAGAAGTAATAGTTTATTGTTACTGCTCATTATAGGGCGTCCAAAAAAAATCATGTTGAATTTTGTGAGATTACGTTACATAATTTTCAGAATTTTCCCACATAAAATATTAAATACGTTTAGATAGCGATCGATGCGCCATACGATTTTGTTTGAAAAAATGAGCTGACTCTTCCCCGTCAACATTAGACAATCCGGCTATTAATATCAGAATATTTTATTTTATTTGATTTAAATTAACAATAAAGCGAAATATCACGCATATGGGAGAGAAAAAATGATCAAAAAACCATCGAGCAGACCAGTTAGGTAGTTTATTAAGAACACAGCGAATTAAAGATGCGAGAGTACAAAAAGCAACAGGAGAAATGACAGCATAAGCCTTGCGGAAAATCGAAGACGAAGAAATTACCCGCATTGTTGAAAAACAAAAAGAAGTAGGTTTGCAGGCAATCACAGATGGAGAGTTCCGACGTGCGTGGTTGTGTGAAAAAATCGTTAATAGGATAAGTGTAAAGAATCTCATGATAAACGACGTAAGCTAAGATATCTATATCCAAAAAAAAAAGAAGTAACTGCTTCCCCCTTTTTAAGGCGATGCTCATTACTTCTTTCCTTTATTTTTATTGATTAACTAAGCTGCAGCTCTACATCCTTACCTAAAATATCTTTAATTCTACGTTCGATCATTTTTTCAATTCTTTCTTTTCCTTGCACCTCTTTTGGTGTATCAATTTCTTTTCCATTCACAATAATTTGTTGATCGTAACGTTGCAGCATGCCTGGCAGGAACTCTTCATATACCTTTTTGATCCGGTCTGCATGTTCTGGCTTTTTAGCAAAACGTTTTAAGGAACGAAGACCAAAGCCTACATGACGTCCTTCATCACGCTTAATGTTTTTAAATCCTTCTTGTAAGCCAGGTAATAAACCATACTGTCCCCAAACGGCTTCAAACACATCATAGCCAACCATTGCTTGAACACCTTCTATAATTCCTTGGTATTGTGCCATTCCTTCTACCATTGCTGCCTCTCTCGCTACAGGACCTTCATCGATCGCTTGAATCAATTGCCGGCCTCGTTCGCTTAAGCTTTCATGAACATAGTTTTTCACCGATTTTGGTTGACGATCCATCTCGAAAACCTCTTCGAAATATCTTTTGAAAAACTCTGTATGCTTAAACTCCTCGACGAGCTGTGTACTTAAAAATGCTTGCTGCCAGGTGGTTGGTGCGACCATAATCCATGGACAAAATTGAATGGCAACATTTTCCTCTGCGTCATAAAATCCATTGCAAAAATGAATCAGGTAATTTCTTTTCTGTTCATCCATTTCTTGAAAATGCTTTTTGTCTTCGGTGAGGTCAATTTCATAAGGGTCCCATGTACCAAAACGAATCGCCATCCGATATAGAGACATGGCAAGCTCATCTGCCTCTCTGTGATCGACTTGATTTAAATCTTGTATTCTTTCTAACTCTCGGTCGACTTTTTCATAATTTACTCTTTCTTCTGAAATTTTACTCATTTAATATCCCTCCCAAAATGGTTTCACTGAATATATTGCAAGAATCGTGCCAACAATTATCCAGTTCATAAAGAGGGTAAATGGTTGATAAAGACCTTAATCGGAACGTATGTCATTCCAGCGGAACGGCTGCAGTTCCACATTGTCATCGTATGTAAACAGAAATAATCATAATCCTGTTAAGTGATTGGGATTTTTATTTCTTCACACGAATAGCAAAGCTCATCTCATGTTTTTTCATCTTTCTCATTAATGTTGTATGGGAAACACCAAGTGCTTTCGCTGCCCTTCGGATACTGCCTTGCTCTTCTAAATACGTAAGAATTAATTTTTTCTCCATTGCCTCGAAAAGATTTCCAGAGGAAGCGTCTTCTTTTTCAATCGATAAGGATTTTTCTTTGTTTTGAGTTTCTTTCATTTTATGATTTTCCTCTAAAATGTTTTTCGGTAAGTTCTCTAAATAAATTTCATCACTCCTTACCGTCAAAACTAACCTTTCGATTAAATTAGAAAGCTCTCGAATATTCCCCTTCCATGAGTAATGTTGTAATAAATCCAAAGCTGGTGTAGAAATATATTTTTTCTTATCATATTTTTGATTAAATTTATTTAAAAAATGAATCGTCAAAGGAATAATTTCTTCCTTGCGCTCTCGCAAAGGCGGCAGATGAATCGGAATCACATTTAAGCGATAGTATAAATCTTCACGAAACTCCCCCTTTACGACCATTTTTTCTACATCACGATTGGTTGCAGTAATAATACGGACATCGACTTCCACTTCACGTATACCACCAACACGGGTTAGGATGCGGTCTTGTAAAAAGCGCAAGAGCTTTGCCTGCATATGAAAAGGGAGTTCCCCTATCTCATCTAAAAAAAGTGTGCCTTTATCGGCTAATTCAAATAATCCCGGTTTTCCACCTTTCTTTGCTCCAGTAAACGCTCCAGCTTCATGACCGAAAAGTTCTGATTCTAACAATTCCGGCGGGATCGCTCCACAATTGACCTTAATAAAAGCCTCCTTTGCCCTTTTGCTTTTGTAATGAATTTCTCTCGATATAATTTCTTTTCCCGCGCCTGATTCACCACTAATAAATACTGTTGAATCTGTATCTGCAATTTGTTCGACTAGATGCATAATTTCCTTCATTTGCGTGCTAACAATAACCGTTCCTGCATGGTTCGTTCCTTCGATTAACTCTTGAATTTTCCGCTGATATTTTTCAGATAATATTTGAGTTTTTTCTAATTCTTTTTTGGATTGAATCAGCTCTGTTATATCATGGATATTCGCTAATACACGAACTAAACGGTGATCTTCATCAAACATCGGTGTTGCTTTAACCAAAACATCAATGCCGTTCTGAAGCTTTTGGAAATCAGAGAGGAGGCGTTCCTCTTTCAATGCCCGTAAGGTAACCGATGATTTTTTAAATATCCCCATCTTAATAATTTCTCGAATGTTTTTCCCTAAGTATTGCTCTTTCGAAATCCCACTTAATTTAACAAACGCTTCATTCGTTAACTCAATCATACCGTGTTTATTGATAACAAGGATTCCATCGTTTGAATTTTCAATAATCGAGGATAATAATTGTTGTTGTTCTAAAAGCTTTTGGATGACTAAATTTGAGTAAATACAACCAATATACTTGCCTGAACGATCAGTTACCGGGAGCACAGGGTAATGAAGATAAGGGATTTCTTGGATCGTAGTATCACTGACAATCGCTTCAATGTCTGTGCGAACGACCTCCTGAAGATGGTTAGCAGGATGATCCGTACATTTTTTATCAAACATTCCAATAAACCTATCGTTATCTACAACTGGGAGAGAATACAATTTCGATCTTTCTAGTATTTGTATTGCCTCCGTCATTTTTTCTGTTATCTGCAATTTAGGAACATGAGCTTCTATAAAATCAGTGATTCTCATGACACCTCTCCTTTAACTGATTACTTTTGCTGACAGCTTGGCCCGTTTCTAGCATTTCCCCTCTCATTTAAATCGCGTCAATGAATCGTGACAAAAAATCCCGTATCACCTTTTTCGGCGTACAGGACTTCTAGTACATTCAGATCATTTTATTAATGCTTAAGAGCAATTTGTTCATGCAGCATCGCGGTCGTCTCTGAAATTTGCGAAAAGGCAGAATGAAACTCATTCATGCTCTCTGCATGAGCTTCTGTATTTTTGGATACTTCTTGGATCCATTCATTCATATACTCAATATCCCTTTTCACTAGATCTAGCTGCTTTTGGATGTTAGCTGTCGCTTCCTTGCTACCTGTAGACATTTTTTGAATCTCTTTAGCCACAACGGAAAATCCTTTTCCAAGCTCACCCGCTCTTGCTGCTTCAATCGAAGCATTAATCCCTAAAATATTTGATTGTACGGACATCATATTGATCGAGTTGAGCACTTCTTGGACCTTTAAAATTTCTCCTCTTACCTTTTCTGATTCTTGAGAGAGTTTTTGTAGACGTTCATGTGTATTTTGTGTAACGACCTTCGCTTCTTCGGTCGTTGCCGTCATTTCTTCTACAACCGCTGTAAGGTTTTGTGCACCTTGACGAAAAGCGTCCATTTTTTGATTTGAAATAATTGCAGAAAACGCTCCAATAACTTTACCATTCTCATAGATTGGTGTCCCAGTGGAAATATAGGCGACCCCATATTTTTCTGGACCCACTTCACCTCGGACTCTCTGCTCTTGTATTAACGCTTCGTAGATAATCGTCCCTTTCAGCTCACTTATTTTTGTACCGACTTTCACTTTTAAATTGATAATTTCTCCAGGTAGAAAAGCAAGGACTTCTTCCGTGTCGATCACACAAAGACAAGCATCTTCAGGATAGGTTTCTTTAATAATTGGGAGCCAATCAATTAATGTTTGTAATTTTGTAGACACGCTATATAACCCCTTTCATTAAAAACGACCTTATTTTATATAAATGATAAAAAACTACCAGTCTTAATTACAGCTTTTCCTTAGTTATGTACAAGCTTACCACGCGCCAAAGTTCATTTTAAAAGCGCTGTCATATTATTGTGCTGATTTATGACTACTGTAGGTCCAAAATAAAACGCACTCCCTTTCCCAATACTTCTAATTTTGACCCGTCTTATTTAAATTTTTATTTTCTTCATTTAAATATACGATACCTTGTCATCATCTGTGTTTAAATATTTATTTGAATCTTTCTATTATTTTTAAATGGTTGTGGTGAGTGATATTTTTACAGTTCCCTTTTTTATTCATGCACATTTATAGGGGTACTTAGCATTATATTTAAGCTCTCACACAAAAAACCACCCAAAATAATAGGTGGTTTAGCATTGTTACATTTTGTTCAACTTAAAGCACACGACTTTCGGATCGGTCATTTCGTGTATGGCAAACTGAATCCCTTCTCTTCCAAGTCCTGATGCTTTAACACCTCCAAATGGCATACCGTCAATCCGGTAGTCACTGCTATCATTAATCATCACTCCACCTACGTCAAGCTCTTGACTTGCTTGAAATGCATGCTGGAGGTTATTTGTGAAAATACCTGCTTGAAGTCCAAAGTTCTTTTCGTTTGCTTTTTCAATTGCTTCATCCAGAGAAGAAACGGGATAAAGAAGGACAACTGGACCAAATATCTCCTCATTTGCAATCGTACAATCGTCAGGAACATCTGTTAAAACGGTCGGCTCATAATAAGCGCCGTCACGTTTCCCTCCGCACCGTAACTTAGCGCCTGCAGAAAGGGCTTCTTTGACCCAAGTCTCGATCCTTATAGCTTCTTTTTCAGAAATAAGCGGCCCCATATCAGTGTCTTCAGCTAGCTTGTCACCTACGCGATAATTCATGGTCTTCGTTACAAATCGATTGGAAAATTCCTCATAGATCTCTTTCTCAATGTAAATACGTTGCACTCCTAAACAATTTTGACCCGCTGCCCAAAATGCTCCAGAAACATTTGCTTCCACTGCTTCATTTACATTTGCATCCTTCAACACAATCACCGGTGAATTGGCCCCTAATTCCATGCTTAATTTTTTCAAGCCAGCTTTTCTGGAAATGCTTAAGCCTGCTTCTAATCCACCTGTAAATGAAATCATACGTACACTTGGATGCGTGACGAGCGTATCTCCAATTGCTGATCCATGTCCGGTCACAACCGATAAAATCGATGGTGGTAGCCCAGCTGCGTCGAATGCTTCAGCAAGCTTCAATGCACTTAACGGTGTAACAGTAGCTGGCTTAACAATGATTGCATTCCCTGAAGCAATCGCAGGACCAACTTTATGAGCAACAAGGTTTAATGGGTCATTAAAGGGGGTTATTGCACCAATGACACCTATCGGAAAACGATAATAGTAGCCCTGACGATTTTCACTTCCAGGAGATTGATCAAAGGAAATCGTTTCTCCTGTTATTCTTCTTGCTTCTTCGGCACTAATACGAAGAGTCTGTACACATCTACCTGCCTCTTTTCGCGCTTCCCGTATCGTTTTGCTGCCTTCTTTTGCAATAATGGTGGCATAATCTTCAAGACGAGCTTCAATATAATCAGCCGCTTTATTTAAAATCGCGATCCGTTCATGAACAGGCATTTTCGAAGCTATTTTAAACCCAGCCTTTGCCTGGTCAATGGCATATAGCATATCTTCTTCGGTTGCAGAAGGCACAGTCGTAATAAGCGAATGATCTTGAGGATTCCGCACGTCAATCACTTCATGACGCTTTACCCATTGCCCTGCTAAAAACATACTCATTCCTACCGTTTCCATATTAATCATGCTTCATGACCACCTTTCGATTAGATTCTTTCAACTCCTTCGATAATTTCTTTTATTTAATTATTTGAAAGCCTGATTGACCCTTTTTTCTCTGACACTGCTAGGTAACCGCGTTCAATGTTAATCAAATCAATTAATAAGGAATAGCCCGTTTCGATTTTTCCTGCACCAGGTCCGCAAAGGGTTATTGGACCGGCTAAATCACATTCATATGTGACTGCATTTATGGCCCCTTCGATGGAGGCAAGGGGATCTGATTGCTTAAGCTTTTCTAGCTTGACCGTTGCCACAACATTGCCTTTGACTTTTTTCGCTCTGGCAATGAGCTTCCAGCGGTAACCTTCCTTCTTCGCTTCCTCCATTTCTACACGAGTCAAACCGGTAATACCGTTACATAAAACATCCTCTACTTTTATCTTTGCACTCATTAAAAGATTAGCCAAAATCACGATTTTATAGCGTGCGTCATACCCTTCAACATCACTTGTAGGGTCCGCTTCTGCATAGCCTCGTTGTTGTGCTTCCTGCAAAGCTTCCTCGTAAGAAGAGCCCTGCTCCATTTTTGAAAGAATAAAATTTGTCGTTCCATTTAAAATTCCGCTGATCTCAAAGATTTCATTTCCTGCAAGAGTTGCAAGAGGCATTCTCAGAGCTGGTGTTCCACTCATCACCGTCCCTTCAAATCCCCAGCTCACTCCGTTTTTCGCTGCTAATGTTGATAGCTCTTCGTAAGCTAATGCTACCGGCCCTTTATTGCTCATGACCACATTTTTACCTGCTTGAAAGGCAGTCTTGCAATGATCAATCGCCGGCTGTCCGGTTTTCACATCGGTAAAGGTCACTTCCACAATCGTCTGAGCATTGGTTTCAGTGATCGTTTGAAAACTATCTAAGCCTCGAATCAATCCAGGTGTATCAGGGTAGGCATCCAGCTTCCCTGTTTCGTTTACAATTTCCAGTGCTTTTTCGATATTTAACCCTTCTGGATGATACAATGAACCTTTCATCATATCGGAGATGGCGACAATTTCCCCTTTAAAATGAACCTGTTCCATAAGTTCATGTTCTTTTTTAACTAAAATTTCTGCAAGCCCTTGCCCAACAGTTCCAAACCCTAATAATGCAAGCTTATGGCTCAAGGATTCTTTCCCTCCAATTCATCGTTGTGTCTCGTAAAAGCTTAACTTCACCTTGTACATAACGGCGAACGGTTTCTGTAAGAATCGCTACACCGATCGGAAGGCAACGTTCATCAAGATTAAACGTTGGTGTATGAAGATCTCGCTTGATACCGTCCGACAGCGCACAACCAAGAAAAAACATCGCACTTGGGACGATCTGACTCATATAGCCAAAATCCTCTCCACCCAAACCAAATGGTTCATGGACAATTTCGAAGGACGGATACAGATCTTTAACTGTATGAAGAATCCAACCGTTCACGATTGGGTCGTTTTTTAACGAGGGCTCTCCTTTCGTGATCGTCAGCTCATAGCTGCCGCCAAGATTATCGACAATCGAAATCGCTCGTTCAAGCTCTGCTGCAATATGTTCACGGTTTTGGTTCGAATAGCTGCGCATCGTCCCTTTAATTACGACTTCAGTTGGGATAATGTTGCTCGCCGTACCTGCATGAACTTGTCCGATGCTGATCACAGTCGGCTCTAACGGAGAAACCTTTCTTGCCACAATGCCGTGTATGGCTTGGAGGACAAGCCCAAGCATCCAAATCGGGTCGGTTCCCAATTGTGGATAAGCGCCATGTCCTCCCGTTCCTGTAATTTTCGCTTGAAACACATCGACATTTGCCATGCTATAACCGTTATTGACTTGTATGCCACCTACTGGCAGCCATGGACACATGTGCAACGCTAAAACCGCATCGACTCCTTCAAGCACCCCATCCAAAATCATATAAGGTGCACCTGAAAGTCCTTTTTCATCCGTGCTTTCTTCTGCAGGCTGAAAAATAAATTTCACCGTTCCTTTTGTCATCACTTGTTGTTTCATTAAATCTGCAACTAAGGTTGCTACACCCAATCCAATGGTAGGATGGGCATCATGACCACAAGCATGCATAACCCCTTCGTTTTTTGAACAATAGTCCACTTCATTTTCCTCAGTGATTGGCAGTGCATCAATATCGGCTCTAATGGCAATCGTTGGTCCTTCCCCTGCGGACAAGGTACCGACAACTCCTGTTTTCCCTATACCTACCTCCACCTGCATTCCTTCTATTTCACTTAGCTTGCTTGCGAGGAATTCGGCTGTTTTGATCTCTTGAAAGCTTAGTTCTGGATTTGCATGCAAATGTCGGCGCCATTCAATTAATTGTTGTGACAATGCTTCTGCTTTTTGTTTGATAAAGTGTTCTTCCATTTCTTGTGTTCACCTACCACAACAATGTTGTCGATTTCAAGCACTTATTATGAACGTACCGCTGTACGCAAGCTTGCGAATGCTTGCTTGAAGTCTGAAATGATGTCTTCTCCGTCCTCGATGCCACAAGACACGCGGATTAATCCTTCAGGAATGCCCATGGCAGCCCGTTCTTCTGGTGTACATTCCACATGGCTTGTCGTTCTTGCCGGTCCAACCGTTGTTTCAACCGCACCTAAATTGGCTGCTCTGTGCGCAAATTGTAGCTTTGGTAATAACTCACGTACCGTATCAACTCCGCCTTTTACAGCAAAGCTAAGCATACCGCCAAATCCACGCATTTGTTTTTTCGCAATGTCATGATTTGGGTGGGTCTCTAAGCCTGGATAAAAGACAGCTTCCACCATTTCTTCTGTTTGAAGGTAGTTTGCCAGCTTCATTGCATTGCTTGCTTGACGCTCAATCCGTAAATGGAGGGTTTTCATGCCTCTTAAAATGAGATACGCAGCCCAAGGATCCATCGTTGCCCCATTGATTTCACGGTAGTGGTAAATTTTCTCGATCAGCTCAGGATCTTTTCCGCATACGACGCCACCTAATGCATCTGCGTGTCCGCCTAAAAACTTCGTCGCACTATGAATAACTAAATCAACACCTAGCTGTAGAGGGTTTTGGTTAATTGGCGTGGCGAATGTATTATCGACAATTACAAGCGCCCCAAGATCCTTTCCCACTTTTGCCATTTTTTCAATATCCGTTATTTTTACAGTTGGGTTTGTTGGTGTTTCTAAATATAAAATTTTGCAACCTTTTTGAACCGCTTCTGCAATTGCTTCATGGCTCCCTGTTTCACATAACTCCACTTCTACACCCATACGTGGAAGAAACTCTGTAAAAATTTTATTTGTTCCACCGTACGTATCTTTAATAGATACAATGCGATCGCCAGGTACTAGGAAGGTATAGAGCGTGTTGCTAATAGCCGCCATCCCTGTGGAAAAGCTTGTTACAGCCTCAGCACCTTCAAGGATTTTTAGCTTATCTTCAAATGCTTGCACCGTTGGATTTGTGTTTCGACCATAAATATGGCCTTTCTTTTTCCCAATCGCAACATCATACCACTCATCCATGTCATCATAGCCAAAAGCCACACTTGGAATGACAGGAACCTGTGTTGCTCCATGGACTAAATAATCCTTCTCTCCTGCCCAAACGGACTTTGTATCGATTTTTGCCTGCTCAAAATTTTTTGTCATGTTCGATTCCCCCTACCTTAATCTCCCAAAATTTTTCACTTAATGATCTTAAACCGTTGTACCAAGTCCTGCCTCCGTAAGCTTTTGATAGGCGTATAACGCAATCATCGTATCTTGGACACCAGTTCCTGTTAAGTCACAAACTGTTATTTCCTCATCATTCGCTCGACCGTTTTGTTTTTGTACAACAAGCTCCCCAAGTTCCACAACCGATTCCTTTGAAAGACTTTTAGCATGATGGAGTTCCCCTAAGCGAAAAGCTTGCTCTTTCACATCGCAAACGACAAGGCTTGCTTTTTTTAGCACTTCGAGATCTAGCTCTCTTTTATGTTCAGCATCTGATCCCATTGCCGTTACATGAGTCCCTTTTTTTAACCATTCACCTTTTAAAACCGGCTCTCTTGAAGGAGTTGCAGTAATTATCACATCAGCCAGCGCAACCGATTCCTTTAATGACTCGACTGGAAATGGTTCGATCCCTAACGTTTTGTTTATCTTCTCTGCTAACCTTTTTGAATTTTCAATCTTTCTTGAGTAAATATGAACCTGTTCAATGGAGCGGACCTTACTCAAGGCCGTGAGCTGGTGCTCAGCCTGAGTCCCTGCGCCAATCACGACAACATTTTTCACCGTTTCTTTTGCTAAATACTTTGCCGCAATCGCTCCTGCAGCAGCCGTTCTCACATCGGTTAAATAGCCATTGTCTAGAAAAATCGCTTGAGGGACTCCTGTTTTGGCGCTAATTAACAGCATCATTCCGCTCCCCGATGGAAGACCAAGACTCGCATTGTTAAAAAAACCAGATGACACTTTAATGCAAAACATGTTGTAGCCTTTTACATAAGCCGTTTTGACATCCACTTCGCCATGATGCTCTTCAACATCTACACGTAAAATGGGAGGCGTCACAGTGTTCCCTTTTCCAAATTCGTAAAAGCCCTTTTCCACCGCTTCAATTGATTCAAGATTCACTTCAACAAACTGTTTGATCTCATTTTCCGTGAATATTTTCATCCTACGCACCTACATTTTTGTTAAAGAATAGCGGCTCGATTGGATCGATTTCTTCTTTCACGAAAAGCTCTCTCGGAAAGTTAGCCAGCACTTCACAGCCTGTTTCCGTCACTCTAAATGCTTCGCTTAATTCAACGCCAAAGTCGTCATACCAAACACCCGGAATCAAGTGAAACGTCATGTTCGGCTGCAAAATCGTTTTGTCCCCTTGGCGTAGGCTCGCCGTATGCTCGCCCCAATCTGGTGGATAATTCAATCCCATGGAATACCCAATTCTTGAGTCTTTTTTAAAGCCTCGCTTTTCAATTGTTTTCCGCCAAACAGCCTCTACCTCTTCACAGGCAATCCCTGGTTTAATCATGTCGATGGCTGCATTTATTCCTTCAATCACTGTTTCTGCTAAATCTTTGACTTTGTCCGTTGGTTTCCCTAGATGCACAGTTCGTGCCATCGGACTATGGTATCGTTTGTAGCAGCCTGCCAGTTCAAGAATGGCAGTCATGCCTTTTTCATATTTGTCTTCACTCCATGTCATATGAGGTGTTGACGTCTTTTTACCAGCTGGCATAAGGGGAACGATAGCTGGATAGTCACCTCCAAACTCTTTCGTACCAGAAATTTGCGTTTCGTAAATCTTTGCTGCGACATCACATTCACGAACTCCGCTTGCAATGGAGTTAACCCCCACTTGCATCGCATGTTCTACAATTCTTGCCGCTCTTCTCATATATTCAATTTCTGCATCGGACTTAATGATTCGAACCCAGTTTACGAGATTGGTACTGTCTTGGAAGCTTGCATTAGGCAACCCCTTTTGAAGCTGTATATAGCATTTTGCAGTAAAATAATAATTGTCCATTTCAACCCCAATTGAACGCTTTCCCTGACCGATCTCAGTTAAGATATTGGCAACAAAATCCATCGGGTGTTTGGTTGTTGATTGAACATAATCATCTGAATACGGGATAATGTTGTCATGATAGAGCCAGCTTGTAACCTTCGCAACATTTGCGTCCATTCCTCTACCAATCCACAGCGGCTGCTCTTCATCAATGATCACAATGAGCATTTGATGTACGTAAAACGACCAGCCATCATATCCTGATAGATAACACATATTTGCAGGGTCTGTTACGAGCAAAACGTCGATTCCTTCCTTCGCCATCCGCTCTTTTGTTCTCATGAGCCTTTGCTTATATTCTGCATGAGAAAAGTTACTCATAATGCATTTCCCCTCTGCATGTAATAACAACTTTATACCTTTATCTTAATGGCTTATGAAAAGAAAATATATTCTCAAAAATGTATGAAGTTTTTTTCTTTTTTTCATCAATTTTGCTGGCACCCTGTTAGATAATGTTTCCGAGAAATACTCAGCTTTCGCTAGACACCTTCTAAAAGGCCATTTCCCTTCCTGGGCCCAATTTCAAATGAAGCTGACAGATCCCTCCTTTATTTTTCAGCTAAAAACACCTACTACAACGCATCCAAACGGGTAGTAGGTGTTTCTGTGGAAAAGGGATAATTTGCTCGCATAGACTAAGCGTTTCCTTCCTTTTAGGAAGAGCAAACCGTCCTTGTATGTTTCTGTTTTGTCTATCCCTTCTTGTCATTGGCAAGGCCAATGGACCAAACCTTTAAGCTTAATGTTAACAAAAAGAGATGATCCGAATTGTTAAGAGATAGCCCTGTCAGGCTTTCTATTTTTCGGAGCCGGTAAAGAAGCGTTTGTCGGTGAAGGTTTAACGCTCTTGCCGTCTTGCTTACATTGCATTGATGATTAAAAAATACATTAAACGTCTTAATCAGATCGTTTTCCTTTTTCTCATCATATTGTACGAGCGGATAAATAGTAGCCGAGACAATATCAATCATTTCATCATTTTTCATAAGGGACAAAATCGCACGTTCAAACGTTGTATCGTAATAATGAATTCGACGATGCAGCGCTCCCTTTTTCTTGCCAATGTAGAGAGAAAGCTTTGCTTCCTTATAGCTTTTGTAAAATTGATTCGGCCGCTCATGCTGGCTGCCAATTGCCCAAAGGATGTTAAGATCAGGAAGGAGATTCGTGAGCCGCCGATCAACTAGGTCTAGAAAGTCATTGACCGAATCATAAGAGGAGTCGCCACTTGTTGTTTCTAAAAATAAAATTAATTCTTCGTTTTTATTGGTTACCATAAGTTGTCTTTGGAGAGATTGTGCTGAATGAATAAGCTCTTCTTCAATATAATGAACCATGCTTTGAAGCCACTCCTGATAGGAGCCTTGCACATTTTTCACTTTATGATAATAGACTTCCATTTTTTCTAATGTTGCAACGATGCAAACAAAAGGCAACTCAATGTTATAGCCTAATACTTTTCCTCTTCGAACAACCCTTTCCCATGATTCAATCGGCTCTAATGCGAGTCTTGTAACGAAGTCATCTCGAAGTCTTACCTCCGTCTCTTCAATCGCATTTTCCCGGAGAAACCAAAAGGCAGCCGTTGTGACCGCATGCTCTAAAATATTGCTTACATACCGATTTAAGAGATCGTCTAGGTCTGTTCGTTTATTTTTTGGTAATACATATAAATACCCTTGGATGCGATTATAGCTTTTAATAATTGGAAGCTGAATGACAGGCTGCCCACTATGCTCGACAGTCTGCACCTTCATCTGTAGAGGATCGCGAGAAAACGTTGCTTCATCCTCCATAAGAGGTAGGACACTTGATTCAACAAGGGCTCCCCACTTATCACTTAAGGATCGGGAGACAGGATGGATTCCTTTTATCATACAATGCTTATCCGTAATAATGATCGGTTGGTTAATTTTTTTGGAAACAAATTTCGCAACCTCTGTTAGACCTTCACCATTTAAGATTAGATTTAATAATTGCTCTTGGATTTTCTTTGATTCACCTAAGTCATACTGTTGTTTTTTTGTCAGCTCCTGCATCACTTGATGGGAAATATCTGCAAACCTCAGTTCCCAAGGCAATTCGATTATCGGAAAGCCGTTTTTTTCAGCAATTTCCAAAATTTCATATGGAATATCAAAAATAAATCTTCCTGTGGCAATCGCTAGTCCTGATGCCCCCGATTCGACGACATCATGGACAAATTGCTTAAATACGTCCATGTCATGGTCACAGCCAATTCCTGTTGTCAAAACCAATTCATTTTTTCGCACAAAATTTTCCACAGGTGCCTCTGTAATCGAAAGCCATTCTACATCTCGTTCACTTAAGTATTGTTCAGCTGCCCGAACGGTTGCCTCCTGTAAAATTTCTAAGTTCATGATGTCTGCCATTGTAACCTGCATTGTTTTTTATTCTACCTCCTTACCATGTTAAACCATACGATTCTGATTTAAATATGCTTTCATCACATCATAAACAACGGTGATATCGACATTGCTGCCACTTATAATAATGACAACATTTTTCTTCTCGTACTTTTGTTTTTCTTTTAATAGTGCAGCGACTCCTGTAGCTGCGGCTCCTTCTACAATCAAACGATGCTTATCGATCAATAAGCCCATTGCGTTCAAAATCGCTTCCTCGGAAACAAGTTCGGTCTGATCGATCATTGCTCTCACTAAAGGGAAGGTATACTGATTGCTAAGACCAATTCCTCCAAGAAGACTGTCCGCTAACGTTTCCTCTTCTTCCAATTCAATTGGTTTTCCAGCCTTTAAGCTTTCATGCATCACGGCCCCTCGTTCCATTGAGGTTCCAACAATATCAATCGCATTATTATAGCTTTTTAAAGCAAGACCAATCCCTGCTAGCAGTCCTCCACCTGATAACGGAACGATCGCTGTATCAATCGTTGGTAAATCCTCGATTAGCTCTGTGCCGATCGTTGCTTGGCCACAAATAATCGCTTTATCATCAAAAGGAGGGATAATGGTCAATCCTTCTTCATCTCGTAACTGTTCACACCGCACCTTCGCATCATCCTGAGACTTCCCGTAAATCTCAATTTTTGCACCTAATTCATTAATCCGGTCAATCTTTGCCTTCGGTACCCGCGGTGACATGCAAATAACTGCCTTCATTCCAAGCTGCTTCGCAATATAGGCTACAGCCAGCCCATGATTGCCTGTTGAGAACGTCGTCACCCCTTTTTGTTGCTCATCAAACGGTAATCCTAAAATTTTATTTGCAGCACCTCTAATTTTAAATGCTGAAATGGGATGCGTGTTTTCAAGCTTTAAATAAACATTTCCATTTACCAAACTTGATAAGTAATGTGACTTTATTAAAGGAGTCCGTTGCACGACTTGATAGATCCGTTTTCTTGCTTCCCATATCAAATGAGAGGGAATCAGGCAATTCACATCAATCATGGCTATTGTTCCTTTCAATAAAAAGATTGTTTTTATTTAAGAAATATTAAGAAAAGTGGCTTCATTCTGTTTATTTTAAGTTTACTTGAAAATGAGAAAGGTTACATTACAAAATTTTTCTAAACGGTTTTTTAGTTGGATATTCATAAAGAGGCATTCTTAATGCATACCAGCCAAAACGCCTTTAATAAATGGTTTAGCTCATGTATAAACTTTGAAGGTTTTTCAGAGATGAATGGAAAGAATTTTTGGGAGGATACATTTCATGCTTTCAACCTACGGAACGTTCATTGGCACCTTTGCCTTTTTTCTCATTAGATGTATAAGCTTAATTGCATGGGCGCGGAAACAGTATAAATCTAAGTGAAGCTTATAGAGGAGAGGGCAGAGACCGCATTCAATTAAATGTCTGCGCGCTATTTTATTACTCATACATAGTGCAAGCATTTGAAAGATTTGGGAATAATGCGGCTACAATAAAACTGGATCAAAAGAGACACGCGTTGAATTAGCGTGCCTTTTTTGTATAAGCATGTTGTTTGGTATTCTGCCCTGACTATCCCCAAAGGCATAATGACTAAAATGAATATTGAATGTTTCATTTATAACAACAGAGCTGTACGTAATCTAATGTAATTGTTTACCTAAAGGTCTGTAGAGTTTCTGCACAGGACGTATTCAAAACTCTGACTTGCATTCCCTTACAAACCTTTCGAAAATCCTCAGCATCGTCTCATTCTCTAATGCCATCTCTTCCGGGTGCCATTGCACACCAATGATCATCGGCTTTTGACTTTCTTTTCCCTCTACGGCTTCGACCACTCCATCCGGTGCGTGGGCAACAGCTTGAAGAGCGGGAGCAATTTTTCCGATCGCCTGATGATGCATACTGTTCACTTGAATGTTGGAACTTCCCACGAGGTCATACAGCATGCTGTTTTCCGATACTGTCACGTCATGAGTCGGAGTAGGTCTTGCTGCTTTTTGATAATGTTTAATAGGCTCCTCTATTGCCGTTTCTATATCCTGGATAACCGTCCCTCCTAAAGCAGTGTTTAACATGGCTATCCCTCTGCAAATCGCGAATATAGGTTTTTCTTCTTTGTATGCCGCCTCAATTAGGTGATTTTCGGTTGTATCCCGTTGCCTTTTTGTTTTTCTCAGCCCAGGTTCCGGATTGCTTCCATAGGAGAAGGGATCCACATCCTCGCCCCCGCTTAAAATCAACCCATCACACATGCTAACCCAAATTTCTGTCATCTCTTTTGGACCTAAAGGAATAACGAATGGTATCCCCCCAGCTTCTTGAACTGAAAGTATGTACTTTTCATGAAGGTGAACACTTGGTATCCCGTTATGGTCTACAACAGAACTGCTAATGCCTATTACAGGTTTGTTCTTCGACATATTGATTCTCCCCTTTTTGACGAAATTCGTTAATGCTCCCTACATACCACGTGATATAATTTTTAAACGTTTCCTGGTTGCCTTTCTTTTCTTTCTTTGGTTTAAAAATTGTTTGAATTTGCCGCGGTGCGGATATAGACTACTACCCTTTATGGAAAGGATGGAGATATGATGAAAGCAGTAACCTATCAGGGCAACCAGAATATGCAGGTAAAAGAAGTGGATGATCCGACAATTCAGCAGAGCAGCGATATGATCATTCGAATAACAGCAAGCGGAATTTGCGGCTCAGATCTTCACCTCTACCATGGGGGAATTCCTCCGGAAGAGGACTACGTGGTCGGCCATGAGCCAATGGGCATTGTAGAAGAGGTTGGATCAGAAGTAAACAACCTAAAAAAAGGCGATCGAGTAGTGATCCCTTTTAATATCGGATGTGGTGAATGCTTTTACTGTCAGCAACAAATGGAGAGCCAATGTGATGAGTCAAACCCACACGGGGAGCCTGGAGGCCTTTTTGGTTTTACAAAACTATTTGGTAACTATCCAGGCGGTCAGGCAGAATATTTAAGAGTCCCTTACGCTGATTTCACTTCTTTTAAAGTTCCTGAATCCAGTAATCTTGATGATGAAAGTGTCTTATTTCTATCTGATGTTGTTCCGACCGCTTACTGGAGTGTGGAAAATAGCGGAGTGAAAAAAGGCGATACTGTTATTGTACTAGGAAGCGGACCAATCGGCCTAATGACACAGAAATTTGCTTGGCTGAAGGGAGCAAAAAGAGTCATTGCAGTCGATCAGGTAGAGCACCGTCTCGAACATGCAAAACGTACCAATCATGTGGAAACATACAATTTTAAAAAAATAAAAGAAATAGGCTCTTACTTACATGAAGAAACAGACGGAGGGGCTGATGTAGTGATTGACTGCGTGGGGATGGACGGTACTGTGCCGCCCAATAAAAAATTTGGCTCCGAACACGATAATCAATTTGGGACAATCAGTCCGATTCTTACAGCATCTGAGTCTGTAAGAAAATTTGGTACGGTCCAGCTTACAGGTGTTTACGGAACGGAAGCGAATAACTTTCCACTTGGGGACTTTTTTAGCCGTAATGTTTCCTTAAAGATGGGCCAAGCACCCGTGATTCACCTTATGCCTAAATTGTACGAGATGATTGAAAATGAAAATTTCGATCCCACTGATATCATTACACATAAGCTGTCACTGGAGGATGCAGCAAAAGGCTATGAAATCTTTGATAAAAAATTGGACAACAATATTAAAGTAATTTTGAAACCATAAATATCATGAACTGCACCTTCCACCATGAAAAATTGGAGGTGCAGTGTCATGATGTTTATCTCGATTATCAAAAGCACTAATATCCTTAGAAACATTTTTTATCGTAAATACAAAGAGACTTAATCGAAGTAACAAGAGGGTGGTCAACTTTTGGGTTGGCGATTACACATTCGCCCTTCAACACATAAAAAGCTAGCAGCATGTATAAATTTTTGATGTTTTTCAGAAATTAATGGAAAGGAATTTTTTCATGGGGGATTGATTTTTATGCTATCAACATATGGCACGTTCATTGTTACTTTTGCGTTTTTTCTTATCATATGTATAGGCTTAATTGCATGGGGAATAAAACAATATAAATCAAAGTGAAGGTCATGTGGGGGACAAAATCATGGTGGTCCTAATAATATTAAATTATATTGCTGTTCTAACTAACTAAGCTCTTGTGACTGTGTTAACTGTCGCTCTGTTAAGGTTGTTTGCTCTTAAAGGATCTACATACACTAATAAGCATAATGTTCTGCGACTACATCATCTTGTATTTGATTTTTAATGTATTCTTCAATCACCTTTTTATTTCTTCCTACCGTATCAACATAAAAACCAGTGCACCAAAATTTTCGCTCCCCATATTTATATTTCATATCATTAGACTACTTTTCCCTTTTAAATATCCTACAAAAGAGGACACACTTATCTTTGGTGGGATACTGACCAACATATGTATGTGATCCTTACAAGCTGTTGCTTCAATTATTTCTGCGTCTTTCCTTTCACATCACCTAATCTTTCTTTAACTTTCCGTATATCGCTTGTGGTGCAAATACGATGGGATACTTACAATTCCATTTTGTATGTGCTAAACTGCTAGTGTTTTGAGACATTAAAAACTCCTTCCGTGTGCTTGATATATTGGTTGGCGAACCAAATATAGTTTAGCGTCACGGAAGAGTTTTTTTAATACCTCACTGGAAGCTTTCCAGAACCCTAGGCCGAGCCTAGGGTTTTCATTCTTTTTAAAATTTAATGGCTAATTTGCCAAGGGCGTTGTTGCGTTTTCTGATGTTGATGCTGATGACGTGGTTTACCACCAAGGTTTTCTTTTTTAACAATTTTAGGTTCCTTGCCTGCTTCAACTCTTTTTCTCACTGCGTTTGGTGAAAGAATAAGGTTGGGTGGTAAAAACACACGTGTTCCAGCTTGTTGGCAATGTGGGCAAAATGATTGCACATTATAGGTTGCCGTACTTTTATGCCATTCTTCATAGAAACCATCTTGAGGACATTCAAATGTGTAAAAAGGCATATGCTCTCTCCTCCTATGTATCAGTTTAAAATCAAGAGAGGAACCTAATTGTACCAGTACAACCTTGATTAAGAACTAACTCGTTATTTCAACTTAGGACGTATATCTTGATCAAAAATTTCTGTTGGAATCGCTACTGTACAACAAGCATTCGGAATATCCACAATTCCACTGAGACGACCTTCTACTGGTGCTGTACTTAAAAGCATATAAGCTTGTTCACCAGTGAAGCCTCTTGTTTTCAAGTAATCAATTGCATTTAAGCAAGCCCGACGATATGCGATGTGTGCATCCAAGTAATGTTGCTTCCCAGTAAATTCATGAACTGAAATTCCTTCAAAAGTGAGATAATCAGAAAAGCGTGGCTCAACTGGGCCTGGTTTGAAAACTGGATTATTAACAATGCCATACTTCGCCATGCCTCCTTTGATGACCTCTACATGGACGTCAATCCAGCCAGCCATTTCGATACCACCACAAAATGAAATCTCTCCGTCACCTTGCGAAAAATGAAGATCACCCATTGATAACTTAGCGCCCTTCACGAAAACAGGGAAATAAATGCGAGAGCCTTTTGATAAGTTTTTAATATCACAATTCCCACCATTTTCACGAGGTGGAACCGTTCTAGCTCCTTCTCTAGCAATTCGATCAAATTCAGCTCCCTTTACATTCCCTAAAACAGCTGAATCTGGACTTGGTAAAGTTGCTAGTGCTGGAACGCGATCTGGATCTGTATCGACAAGTTCTTGTTCACGCTTATTCCATTTATCAAGCATTTCATGAGATGGTGCAACACCAATTAAACCAGGGTGAATGATTCCTGGCATCTTAATACCTGGGATATGACGTGAAGTCGTATAAATACCATGAAAATCCCAAATTGATTTTGCTGCATCAGGATAATGGTCCGTTAAGAATCCCCCACCATTTTCTCTAGCAAAAATCCCATTAAACCCCCATTCAGACTCTGACATAGCCCCCATGTCTAGTAGGTCAACAACAAGGAGATCACCTGGCTCCACTCCATTTACATAGATCGGCCCACTCAACACATGGACTCTGTTTAAGTTTACATCGCGAATATCTGATGGATCATCATTGTTAGAAACTTGTCCATCTGTCCAATCTTTACACTCGATTCTAAACACATCTCCTGGGTTTACGGAAATGGCCGCAGGGATATCTGGATGCCACCTATTATGGCCTGGAACCTCTTGCTCGTCCATTGGCTTTGATAGATCGATTTTAAAAAGTGTTTCTGGCATACAATCTCCTCCTCTTTATTTTGACCGGAAAATTGTGATATTAATAGATAGAAATCACATTTAACATCACTCCTTCTTGTTAAATAAAATGAATCTATGAAAGTATAGAGAGTTTATTTATATGTAAGAAAGAATCTAAGAGGTTAGAATATTTGTGAGAAGCAAAGAAAGATGAATAATATATTCGTAACTGAGTGTGAATTCTTGTGATGTTCAACCATGTATTAGCTAAGAAAAAAACTTTGAGGATTCATTGAAAAAACGAATGGATGTTAGTCGGTAAATTTAACAAACAATTACGTTCATTATAGCAAAATTTTTCTGAATTTTACAATAACATGTCAGATAATTTAACAATCAAAAAGGCTACGAAGCTTTCGCGTCCTTTGCTTGCTCAACTAAAGATCTGGTCAATTTTATTAATTTCTGCGAAATACCTCTTCCCATGGGATACATTTGTTTTTGAATAGGCTCTACTTGATTCGCTAGCAGTGCGTTCTTCTAACATTAATTCATGATAGGTTTGTTTTTTCTTATAATGTAAACGACTATTTAACTTGTTTAATACTTCTTTTAGATAAATTTATAGTGAAGCAAAAATTGTAGACGAAGAGGTGATAAATGCTTTGAAGGATTACAAAAACGTTCAAAATTAAGTGTTTAGGTGCGGATTGCTATAACAAAGATTTTATCTTTGCAAAAATGGAACAACAATACGGCTATCCCGCCGTGGTTAAAAATGTGCGAAACCGAATGACAGACTGCTTAGAATCGCAGAACAAAATGAAGATTTAACGCCACATAGTTTAAGACACACGTACACGTCACTTCTTGCCGAGGCGCATGAATTACATCATGCCGCCAGTAAGGTGAAAGTGTGTAATATCTTTAACGTAAGGTGCAAAAAGTGCGGTAAATTAAGGTTTCTTTAATAATTAGATATAGCATCTTTAATGAAAAATTACGATCGACATATTCCTTAAAAGTGTCATCGTAACGAATTGTGGGGCAATTTTTGTTCTTCCTTAATATTTGCTTCAAACTGCTTTCTTCCCTCTGACGTCAAATAGACGTCCTTACTCCAAGTAGATAAATTGCCAATTCTTTTGTCAAATCGCATCTCTCCTTTGTTTTTTGACGTCTTGTTTGACGTATTTGATAATTAGTATTAATGAGAAGTTTTTTATAACAATTTTATTTCTATAAATAACCCAATAATATTTCTAAAGGTTTTCTGAAAAAATCAGAGAATAATGTAATTTGGTGATAATTTATGAAAAGTTGTATTGGTAAGGTAATAGACGAAAAAGGCTACAAACGAAAATATGTAGCAGAAAAAATGGAAATTTCTCAGAAACAGCTATCAAATTGGGTAACTGGTAAGTCCTTCCCAACAGTCGAAAAGCTTTTTAAACTTGCATCACTCTTAGAATGTAAGGTTGATGACTTATACACAAATGATAAAAAATAATCAAGGGGTGTTTATAATGGAACAATTCTCACAAAACATTAAAGCTTTATCAAGCAGATTTGAAAAGATTAAGGATAACATCCAAACAGAAGAAGCAACTAAAACATCGTTAATAATGCCTTTGATTCAGGCATTAGGTTATGACGTATTTAATCCAGAAGAGTTTGTTCCAGAGTTTGTAGCAGATGTGGGAATTAAAAAAGGTGAAAAAATTGATTATGCAATTATCCATAATAACGAACCTGTCATATTAATAGAAGCTAAATCTGTTAACGAAAAACTAGCTAAGCATGACTCGCAATTATATAGATATTTCAGTACAACAAAAGCAAAGTTTGCAATTTTAACAAATGGTATAGAATATAAGTTCTTCACAGACTTAGATGAACAAAACAAAATGGACCAAAAACCGTTCTTTATATTTAACATCCTTAATTTACGTGATAACACTATCCAAGAGCTAGCAAAATTCCGTAAAAACGACTTTGATGTCGTAAATGTTCTTAATACAGCCTCAGAGCTCAAATATAGTAATGAAATAAAATTGTTTTTAACAAAACAGTGGGAGAATCCTAATGAAGAATTCATCAAATTTATTCTAAATGATGTCTACCAAGGTATGAAAACTAAAAAAGTAATTGATGGTTTTAAGAATATTGTCATTAAGTCGCTAAATCAATTCGTAAATGAAAAAGTCAATGACAAATTGCAAAAAGCTTTAAATTCCACAGCAGAAGAAAAGTCTCCTGTTAAAGAAGTCGCTGCTACAACAGAAAAACAAATCGAAGTTGAGGAGAAGAATATAGAAAACGAAATCGTTACAACACCAGAAGAAATTGAAGGATACGTTTTAGTTAAGTTAATCCTAAAAGCTTCAGTTGATGCAGAAAGAGTATTCTACAGAGATAATAAAAGTTACTTTAATGTTTTATTAGACGACAATATCCGAAAGTGGATTTGCAGACTAGGTTTTAATACTTCAAATAAATACATTCAACTAAACGATGAGACCAAAACAACTTTTAAAATAGAAAATGTAAATGAAATTATGAATTACAGCAAAGAGATAGTTAATGTCGCGAATCAACTAAATAGTTAACAATTTTTGAGCCATTAATTGGCTCTTCTTTTTACTTCAAAAACAAACACTTATTCGTATGTAATCAGCTAAAAAGGTGTTTCTCATGTTTTTTGAAAAACCAAAGTTAAGCGACATTGAGCGTAAAACATATACCATAGCGGATTTAAGTATTAAGACAGGAAGAAGAAAAGAGCTTGTCATGTATTTTGTAATTGTGCGCCCTCGATTCGGAATACTCGTTGGACAGTCAGGATTTGTATTTTGATACGTGTAGGTTAAAGGAACACGATCAGGTTCTTACACAATCCCCCTCCCCCACCCATTCATTCGGACATTAAAATAATCCTCTATTGCTGTTGCGTCTGGTGTAATAACCGACAATTATCGGTAAAATAGGCATACTCCGATGAACGCGGTGCTGGCGAACAGTATGGACGACTGACAAAGTAGCCGTATTCATCGACATATAGTTTTTCGTAGTTGATGACAGCGAGAAGCTCATGAACGACTTCTAACCTCGATACATTCGGATCCCATGATAACCACGTAGGAAACTGCTTGTCTGAGCGCTCAATGTTAATTGTCGTAATCCCTGCATCCTGCAAGATACCGATAATGAATTCGTGACATACTCATCTTCATTAGCTAACACTCGTGCGGTAAATCCGTCATCGATAATGATTTGTGTTTGTCGTAAGCGTCGATGTTGCGGTTGGCACTGTTGGTGGTTCATTAAAAGTTACGGATAGATACAAATTTTCTGTAGTTGACGTTTCTTTCGGATAAAATCTAACAGCCGCATTCGGGTCTTAGCGTGCTATTATCCTTCAGGACGCATCCTAGTAAGTATATTCAGCGCTTTTCATTTTCGTCTCTCAGATCCTCTACAAACCTCAAATGCTATTCATTCCTTGTATAAGCTGGATGCTGGTTAAGAGCATACTTTTTCAATCCCGCTACGGTCGGAGGAAACGATTCGTTAGCAATATATTTTTTTACTATGTGTCTAATCGACATCCGAACATTTCTTGAATTGTTCACTCCACATTCTCTTAGTCACACGCACACGTCTCTTTTAGCAGAGATAAGAGTAAGTCTTCCACAAATAATGGAACGATTAGGACATAAGGATGAAGACACAACAAAAAATGTATATTTACATGTGACCAAAGAGATGAAAAAAGAAGCTTCCCAGAAGTTCGGCGAACTAATGAGAAGCCTCGAAAATTAGTTTATTTAACATATAGGCACCAAAACGGCACCAATTTTAGGGTGGTATAGCCTCAAGCCCTTGATACACAAGAGGTCTTGGGGCTATTTTACATCATGCCGCCCATTCCACCCATACCGCCCATGCCGCCCATGTCAGGCATGCCGCCGCCAGCGTTTTCTTCTGGCTTGTCAGCGATAACAGCTTCAGTTGTTAGGAACATTGCAGATACGCTTGCTGCGTGTTGAAGTGCAGAACGTGTAACCTTTGTTGGGTCGACAATTCCAGCTTCAACCATGTTTACCCACTCGCCAGTTGCAGCGTTGAAACCTTGGCCAACTGGTTCGCCTTTTAGGCGTTCAACGATAACAGATCCTTCAAGACCAGCGTTGTGTGCAATTTGTCGAACTGGCTCTTCTAGAGCACGTAGGACAATGTTTACACCCGTTGCTTCGTCACCCTCCGCATCAACTGCTTCAACTGCTTTGATAACGTTAACGAGCGCTGTACCACCACCAGCTACGATACCTTCTTCCACTGCAGCGCGAGTAGAGTTTAACGCATCTTCAATGCGAAGTTTACGTTCTTTTAATTCTGTTTCAGTTGCTGCACCAACTTTAAGAACAGCTACACCACCAGCAAGCTTAGCAAGGCGCTCTTGAAGCTTTTCCTTGTCAAACTCAGATGTTGTTTCTTCAAGCTGAGCTTTAATTTGGTTTACGCGAGCAGCGATTTGGTCTGCTTCGCCTGCACCTTCAACGATGGTTGTGTTTTCTTTCGTAACAACAACCTTGCCAGCGCGGCCAAGTTGAGTGATGTTTGCAGACTTAAGGTCAAGACCTAGATCTTCTGTGATCACTTCACCACCTGTAAGTGTTGCGATGTCTTCAAGCATCGCTTTACGACGGTCACCAAATCCTGGAGCTTTTACAGCTACAGCGTTGAATGTACCACGTAGTTTGTTCACAACAAGTGTTGCAAGTGCTTCTCCTTCAACATCTTCAGCGATGATAAGGATTGGCTTACCTTGTTGAACGACTTGCTCAAGAACAGGAAGAACTTCTTGAATGTTAGAAATCTTCTTGTCAGTGATAAGAACATAAGGGTTGTCAAGCACTGCTTCCATCTTATCAGAATCTGTGACCATGTATGGAGATGCATAACCGCGGTCAAATTGCATACCTTCTACAACTTCAAGCTCAGTAGAGAAGCCTTTTGACTCTTCGATTGTGATAACACCATCATTCCCAACGCGATCCATTGCTTCAGCAATGATTTGTCCGATTTCTTCATCCGCAGCTGAAATTGAAGCAACTTGTGCAATTGATGCTTTGCCTTCGATTGGCTTTGAGATGTTCTTAAGCTCTTCAACTGCTGCTGCAGTTGCTTTTTCAATCCCCTTACGGATAACCATTGGGTTAGCACCAGATGTTACGTTTTTAAGGCCTTCACGAATCATTGCTTGCGCAAGAACCGTCGCTGTTGTTGTACCGTCCCCAGCGATGTCGTTTGTTTTGCTCGCTACTTCAGCAACAAGCTTCGCACCCATGTTTTCGAATGCATCCTCAAGCTCGATTTCTTTTGCAATGGTCACACCATCATTTGTAATAAGTGGAGAACCAAATTTCTTTTCAAGAACAACGTTACGTCCTTTTGGTCCAAGCGTCACTTTAACAGCGTTCGCAAGTGCGTCCACACCACGGAGCATTGCACGGCGTGCGTCTTCGCTAAACTTAATGTCCTTTGCCATGATTTCTACCTCCTAATATTGTGTACTATGTAGGTTTATCACCCTACGTAAATTAACCGATAATCGCTAAAATATCGCTTTCACGAAGGATTAAATATTCTTTACCATCATACTTTACTTCTGTACCAGCATACTTTGAGAAAATGATTGAGTCACCCTCTTTTACTTCAAGAGCAATGCGCTCACCGTTGTCTGTGACACGTCCTGTACCAACAGCAACGATTTTCCCTTCTTGTGGCTTTTCTTTTGCAGAATCCGGCAGAACAATCCCACTCGCCGTTTTCTCTTCACTTTCCACTTGCTCAATAATGACACGATCACCTAATGGCTTTAACAAGGAAAACACCCTCCTTTAGAGCTTTTAAAATTTTCCTTATTAGCACTCGTTAAGTTTGAGTGCTAACACAATTATTATAATAATCACATCCAGGAAATTTTGCAAGCCCTTCGCATATTTTTTTAAAAGTAGACGAAAATCGACAACATTTTCTACTATCTCCATTGCTTGTCTTCTTTATTCGCTTTCTCTTTTTCGTCACATGAAGCGTGCATTCCTTCTGAATTTCTTGAATAACTATGATAAAATACAAAAAGTGGACGAAGAATGAAAAGGAGACAGTGTATTGAATAAACGATATTGGTGGATTTTAATTACATACGCGCTCATTCAGCTCTCTGCTTTCCCAGGTATGATTCTTTTACGTAATATGGGTGTTTCCCAAGATCGGATTCCTGGAATTTGGAGTATGATTAGCTTCAGCATCGGCTTAACAATTGTTTTACTACTTCTTATACCGGATATGCGTAACCGCCATCTTACAAGGGATCGTTCCTCACGTGGAGAAGCCATTCGCTGGTCGATTATTGGTGTTTTTATGGTGTTTGCGGCTCAATATATTGCTGCTTTTTTAGAAATGACTTTGTTTGGTATTGAACCAGGCTCTGAAAACACAGAAACGATTGTTGAATTTGCACGGGCCGTTCCAAGCTTTATCATTGTCATTTCTGTTCTTGGACCGATTTTAGAGGAAATTATTTTCCGTTTAGTGATCTTTGGTGCCTTATATAAGCGTTTTAATTTTTGGATTGCCGGCTTTGTAAGTTCTCTTATTTTTGCCGCTGTTCATTTTGACTTTACTCATTTGTTGATTTATACCGCAATGGGCTTTGTGTTTGCGTTCTTATATGTAAAAACAAAGCGAATCCTTGTACCGATTGTTGCCCATGTAGCACTGAACCTGTTCGTGGCCCTCGTCAATGTTGTTTTCTACGATGATTTGATGAATCTGCAGCGACAGCTTGAAGAAATGTCAATGTCCATGTTTATTGGAGGCTTGTTATGAGGACATCTCCTGTTTTTATGGCGGTCGTCTATGTGTTGATTTCGTTCCTATTTGTTTACTTAGCGATTCAAAACGTCAATCTTGCAGGATGGAATTTTTGGACCTATCTCTTTATCGGACTTGCAGCCGTTGACCTGATGATTGCTGTTCGGTTTTATAGAATGGGCAAACAAATCAAAAAAGACGATAAGTAAAAAATAATAAAAAGGGGAAGGTCAATAGTATTCAGTCCTTCCCCTTTTTCATTTAAACAAACGTTTCATTAAATCTTCGAGAAACGCTCAAAGACATCCATTAATTCATCGACAGCCTCTTCGCTTTTCCCATTATTTACAGCGTCCACGACACAATGGCTCGTATGACGTTTTAATAGATTCAAACTGACCTTTTTTAAAGCTGCATCAATCGCGGACATTTGCACGAGAATATCGACACAGTAGCGATCATCCTCGATCATTTTTTGGATGCCACGCACTTGACCTTCAATTCGCTTGAGGCGGTTTACCATTTGCTCTTTTTCCTTTTCACTTCTTGGGTGAGCAAGTGTTTTTTCTGTTTTATGATGCTCCATTAGACCTTCCCCCTTTCTTTGCAAAATGCACTACTTGTTATTTTTTAATGAGATTCGTTGAAGTCTCAAGGCATTTAAGACAACCGATACGGAGCTAAATGCCATCGCTGCCCCTGCAACCCAAGGCGCTAAGAGACCAACGGCCGCAATCGGAATCCCTGAAGTATTGTAAACAAAAGCGAAAAACAAGTTTTGTTTAATGTTTCGCATGGTCTTCTTGCTCATCATAACAGCATCGGCAACACTATTTAAGTCCCCACGCATGAGGGTAATGTCTGCAGCCTCAATCGCAATGTCGGTACCTGTACCAATGGCCATTCCGATATCGGCAATGGCAAGGGCAGGGGCATCATTAATCCCATCGCCGACCATCGCCACCTTTTTACCTTGCTGTTGTAGACGTTTGATTTGCTCCCCTTTTTCCTCAGGTAATACCTCTGCGATTACATTGTCAATGCCAACCTCTTTAGCAATCGCTTCAGCTGTTCGCTGGTTATCACCTGTCAGCATATAGACTTCAAGACCAAGTCCCTTTAATCGCTCAATCGCCGATTTCGAGGACTCTTTTACCGTATCGGCAACAGCAACAACCCCTGCATATTGACCATCAATGGCAACATACATCGCTGTTTTTCCTTCATTCTCTAATGATAAGACGACATCGGTTGCGCTTTTTACATCAATTGAATGGCTATCCATGAGCCGCTTCGTTCCTACCAATACACTCGTGTTTTGTACTTTTGATGTTACACCATAACCAGGTATTGCTTCAAACTCTTCAGGGTCAGATAATGCATATCCTTTTTCCTTTACTCCCTCAACTAATGCAATCGCAAGTGGGTGTTCTGAACGCTTCTCTGCAGACCCGACATAGGTTAACAGCGTTTTTTCTGAAATGCCATCTGCGGTGTAGACATCCGTTAAGGATGGCTGCCCCTTTGTAATCGTCCCTGTTTTATCCAATACAACGGTGGTAATCGACTGGGTATTTTCTAGATGCTCTCCACCCTTATAAAGGACTCCCATTTCAGCTGCTCGACCAGATCCTGCCATAATCGACGTTGGTGTTGCTAAGCCTAAGGCACACGGACAAGCAATGACTAGAATTGAGATCGTCGGAATTAACGCACTACCAAGGTCACCTGGTGTAACAATAAAATACCATATGAAAAACGTGACAATGGCAATCCCAATGACAATCGGGACAAAAACCCCTGAAACTTTATCCGCCATACGCTGAATGTTCGCCTTTGACCCTTGCGCTTCCTCAACCACTTTGACAATTTGAGCAAGAGCGGTATCTTTGCCAATTCGATTTGCTTCGACTGTAATGGCACCATTTTTATTAATTGTGGCGCCAATGACTGGATCGCCTGCTTGTTTATCAACAGGAATACTCTCACCTGTGATCATGGATTCATCCACGGCTGATCTCCCTTCAAGAATGATACCATCTACTGGTATTTTTTCTCCGGGCTTAATAAGCAAGTTGTCACCAACGACGACTTCTTCGATGGGAAGATCAATTTCTTCGCCGTTTCGAAGGACTCGTGCTGTTTTTGCTTGCAGGCTTAGCAGCTTTTTAATCGCTTCACTCGTTCTTCCTTTTGCCCGTGCTTCAAAAAACTTTCCGAGGACAATTAAGGTAATGATAATCGCTGCTGTCTCAAAGTATAATTCAGGCATCATCGCTTCACTTGTTCCGTATAACCATTCATAGCCTAAGTAGATACTGTAAAAATAGGCAGCTGATGTCCCGAGTGCCACAAGGACATCCATATTGGCGCTTTTATTTCGTAATGCCTTGTATGCTCCGACGTAAAATGGCGCTCCAATATAAAATTGAACTGGTGTCGCAAGAGCAAGCTGTACCCATGGGTCCATAAGGAAATGAGGCATCCAAATGAATGAAGTGAATTCAAAGTGGGTGACCATGGACCACAATAAGGGTAATGATAATATCGCGGAGAGAATAAATCGATTCCGCTGCTTTTTAATTTCTTCTTCTCTATGATCAACTCGTTCTGCATTTCCGTCTTGTTTTCGTTTTAAGGTATAGCCGATTTTATCAATGGCTTCTTCCATATCGTCAACTGCAACACTATTTGGCTCATATTCAACTGTCGCTGTTTCAAGAGCAAGGTTGACCGTTGCTTTTTTGACACCATCGAGTTGGTTCAGCTTTTTCTCTACTCGTGTGGAGCAGGCAGCACATGTCATACCAATGACGTCAAACTCCGCTTTCTCTAGTGCGACGTCATAGCCTAACTGTTGTACCTTATCCACCATTGCCCTTGTGTTTGTCTCTCCAGGATTATATTTGACGGTTGAGCGTTCAAGGGCAAGATTGACATTCGCTTCCTCTACCCCCTCTAACCGCTGTAATCCTTTCTCTATCCGAGTGGCACAAGCGGCACACGTCATTCCTTTTATCTGGAGCGTTACTTCCTTTTTTTCACTCATCTTTTTTCCTCCTTATACTTAATACCCTTATAGGGTATTAAGTTTTTGTGAAGAAAAGGTCGTGACCTGTCAGATTCACGACCTTTCGTCTTATTGAACATCGTAGCCTTGTTCTTCAATGGTCTCTTTAATTTGAGCAAGCGAGACTTTCTCTGCTTCAAAGGATACATCAACAAGACCCTTATTTAAATCAACCTTTACAGATTGTACCCCTTCCAGCTTACCAACGCTACCTTCTATAGCATTGACGCAATGTCCACAAGACATTCCTTTAACGTTTAATTGTTGCTGTTCCATTTGAAAACCTCCTATGCAATATCATGCTATCTTTCATCTCTTTCTATACACATTTTACTATACCCCCCTTAAGTATGTAAAGGATTTTGTTTTATTTTGTTTTATTTTTTCCCTTGTACATAGATCTAAAAAGACCAAAGCTACGTATAGTAAGCTTTAGCCTGTTGAATTGATCATTAAACTTTTTATTTTCACCTTGGATACTGGACTCTTGCATAAGAAAAGAGACCTCGAAAAGCTGTCGCCTGAAGCTAGACCGCTTTGTCATGTTATGCTTATCTTTATTAAAAAACCTTCTTTCGGTCTCGTTCTTCTTTTAGCATTTCGACCGCTTCTCGAAATCGTTGTGAATGCACAACTTCGCGCTCACGTAAAAATTTGAGGCCATCATTTAAATCCGGATCATCGGACATATCAATGATCCATTGATACGTAGCTCTTGCTTTTTCCTCAGCCGCAATATCCTCATATAAATCAGCTATGGGGTCCCCTTTTGCAGCAATATAAGAAGCAGTCCATGGCACTCCTGCAGCATTGTGATAGTAGAGCGCATGATCATGATTGACATAATGCTCTCCAAGACCTGCCTCCTTTAATTGTTCGGGAGTTGCATCCTTCGTTAACTTATAAACCATCGTCGCAATCATTTCCAAATGTGCAAATTCTTCTGTGCCGATATCTGTTAACAGCCCGATGACTTGATCGGGAATGGTGTAACGCTGGTTAAGATAACGGAGTGCAGCCGAAAGTTCTCCATCCGCTCCTCCGTATTGTTCAATTAAATATTTAGCTAGGGTCGGATTACATGTGCTTACCTTAACTGGATACTGCAACTTTTTTTCATAAATCCACATGAGTTTTTGCCTCCTCTTGTGTTTATAGCTGCCACGGCCAAGGTGAATTGCGCCAGTTCCAAGGATACCCACTGTAGCTATTTCCATACTGTTGCAGCGGTCCATAATAATTTTCCACTTGTTGCTTCACCTGCTGTCGATACTGAGCCATCTCATTAAATTGTTGAATTGCCTCCGTATCATATGGATGTGTGTCCAAATAAAGCGTGAGCTCCACTAAGACAAAATCAACGGCTTGCAATTGCTCCATTAATGGATAAAACTCTTTTGGTAAAACTTTTTGGCTCATGAGTCCTCATCCCCTCCCCTTTGCCGGTAGTGGCTTTCGTACGGCGAATAAAGAGCAGGCCATAATGTTCCCCGATGAAGCGCTTCAAGCGGTTTATACTGTGGTAATCCGTGCGGTTGATACCCCATATAAAGATTAGGTGGTGTTTCATAGGCTTTTACTTCAATACTCCGACAAGGGTCAAATGGGCTAACATACGGCCGGTAATACTTCCTTTGCGTAAACACCCTGCTCAGCCCCCTCTTTTAAATATTCATACATTCAACTTTATTCGGCAAATGGTACATTTAGACTGATTATTTCGCGAATTTCTAGAAAGACTGTCAGATGTGGAATACTTCCCACGAATGCTTATGGATTGGAACGAAATCAATGTACGTTAAATCTAAACAACATGTAGTTAAAGGGGGATGTGCCAAGGTGCTTCCTCTCTCATCTAGTACACGATCTCTAACCCTTTTCACAGAAAAAAGAGCTCCTGTAAAAATTTGGAGCCCCTTTTAGAATGTCCATATTCCCTTGTAAGATGAATGACACGAGCAATGCTTTCTGTCGCTTCCTTTAAAAGCTTATCTCCCTGTTTCAGTGCAGTTTCTAATTCCATCACTCCCTGTAATAGAGAAAATGCTGCATCAATTCCGTGACTACGACTCTTATATTCATTGTAGGCTCCTTTTTTCAGTTGTTTCATTGTACAGATAGACATCATTTCACCACTTATCACTCTTTTTTAGCTCAAAACACTAGTTATTTCACCTTGACCTTGCATTTTTCATACTGCTCAAAAAATAAGAAGGCCTCAATAGTTTTGGATTATACCTATCCTATCAGGACCTTCTTGCTCTCTGCTGTAAACGCAGCCTGCTTCATTCAGATTACGAAACCATCTCAAAAGGTGCAGGCATATGGTAATAAAAGCCTTGTCCAATTTGACAACCTATTTCGTTTAAATACTCGATTTGAGCTTTTTCCTCAATTCCTTCTGCTACAACCTTGATTCCCAGCTCTTTTGCTAGGGTGATGATTGCTTTCACAATGGCACGATGGCCTTGGTTGTGCTTAATTTCCTTAATAAAGCTTCGATCAATTTTCAAGCTATCAATCGGCAATTGGCTTAAATAACCTAAGGATGAGTAGCCTGTACCAAAATCATCAATCGCGATTTGGACTCCTAAGCTTTTTAATTGCTGTATGACATTCATGCCTCGTTCCATGTCTTGCATGAAAATGGTTTCCGTCATTTCAAGCATGAGATGCTGTGGATTTATACCAGATTCTCTAAGCATCTGTTCGACAGTTTCAACAAACCCAGTTGAACTTATTTGTTTAAGTGAAATGTTCACCGAAAAGCAAACGGGATCATGTCCGTTTGCCATCCACTGATTTGCTCTTTTGCAAACTTCCTCTAATACCCATTTCCCAATCGGAACGATTAAACCTGTTTCTTCAGCCACTGGAATAAACTCACTCGGTGCAATCCAGCCTAGCGTTGGATGCTTCCACCGTAATAGTGCTTCCATCCCCATTAACTGCTCGGTTTTTAAATCATATTGCTGCTGATAATACACGATCAATTCCTCACGTTCAATCGCTTTTCGCAAGCCGCTTTCAATGATTGAGCGTCTCGTCATTTCACTCCCATGGTTTTCTTCATACCATGCTAAACAAATATCTAGCTTCTTCGCCCGGTACATCGCTGTATCGGCACTTTTGAATAGTGATGTCATATCCGTTCCGTGATCTGGATAGAGACTGATTCCCATGCTTGCTGAAAGATGAAATTCTTGTTCTTCAACAAATGCAGGGGTAGAAATAACCTGCTCAATTTCAAATGCAACCTGCTCAATTTGCTGCTGGATCAAGTCGTCCTCCACAATTGGCACGATGATTAAAAATTCATCTCCACCCATCCGGCAAACAATGCCCTGCTCACCAATAAAATTTTTTAATCGGTCTCCTGTCAGCTTAAGTAGTTCATCGCCTGTCACATGACCATACGTATCATTTATAAACTTGAAGCGGTTTAAATCCAAATAAAGAATCGCCAATTTTGTATCTTTCTCTTGCATGTGATGCTCAAGAAAGGCATTAACAAAATTGCGATTATATAGACCTGTTAATTCGTCACGTATTGTTAAACTATCTAGAAAGATCGTCTGAGCAATTAATTTGGCGAATAGTTCAACCATCCGCACTTGCGAATCGCTAAACTGATAGGGCTGATTGTCAAATGCACATATTGTACCAATCACTTCTCCATGTGGATACGTGAGAGGAATGGCAAGAATGCAACCGTTGCCGTTCATTCCCAAAGTAACAGAGTGATCCTTCGTTAATGGATGATCTGAAAGATCAGACACGACAAAGGATGCATGCTCATCCTCCACTGCAAACCTGCATAATGCACTTGAATAGGGTACGGCCGCTCCTTCCTTTAGTAACTCATACTTCCGGTTAAAAACTTTGACAAAAAATGTATCCTTTCTATCATTTAACGTTATAAATAGCGTGTTGACCCCTATATACTCACTCATTATTTGAAGAATATGATCCGCTGTCTCGCTAAGGGTTTTATAATAAAATCGGTCTCTTGGATGAAAGTACATGATCTTTGCCTCCAGGTGGTAAGAGATAAGGATGATTCCGTTCTGAAGTTAACTGTTTTTGACATGCTCTAGCTGTTAGATTGACTACTATAATCCTTAGATGGATGCAGCTTCTAGAAGTTACATATGATGATTTGTAAATAGATGATTTACCGATTAAATTAACTAATAGTAACTTATTATAAAGCAATCAATGCCTATAATTCGACACAAACCAACGTTTTCCCTTCTTTTTAACATTGGTTTCTCCCGTACCCCTTATCTATAAGCTAAAAGCTAGGCTGTAAAATATACACATTGCTTGAATCAACGCACCAAACCAATTTGAGTATTCATTCAAATCACCTAATGGTTAGAATCGATTTAGTTGTAAAAAAAGGAAGCCATCACTCTTGACGGCTTCCTTTCGGTTCATCCTTATATAATTCTTTTCCTTTTGCGCCCCACCAAAAAAGGAGGAGAATTGCAAATACCACGATCAATATAGGTGCAATCATAATTAAAAAGAAATCCATGCAGGTCTACACCTCCTATTTCTTTCCTTGTGCATATTGGCTATCAAATAGAAACAGACGCATCAATAAATAAAGAGATGGAATCAATAAGAAAAACCCTGCAATAAAGGCTACGATTAATGCGATCGCCATTGCTTCATTCGTAAACCCGTCGTAAATTGTCAAATACGGGTAAAGCAAGTAAGGCAAATGTGACGCGCCGTAGCCAAAAAACGCTGTTGCGAACTGGAGCATCACAAAAATAAAGGCTAAACCAAGCCGTTTCTTTTTCCAAATGAGATAAACTGCACCTAAGAAAAAGAGAAACGATAAGCTAAACATCCAAGCAATGTCGAGCATATTTGCAAAATGAACTGGGTTATGTTGACTAAGAGCAAAAAAGACGAGCACACTTGCTAAAATGGTCGGAAAGCTCCAAAACAACGCATACCCTCTTAAAACATGAAAGGCCTTTTCATCCTTAGCCTTTTTTGCATAAAACGTCAGGAAGCAAGCAGAAATGTAGAGAACACTCACAATCGCTAGCAACACAACAGCCCATGAATAAAAGTTCGTAAATAATGCATAGTAATCAAGGAAAACTTGCTCTCCTTGCAGGATGATAAATCCTCCTTCTGAAATCGTCAAGACAACCGATAACGAAGCGGGAATTAACAAGCCGGTTGCACCATACAAAAATTGATAGAAGGACTTTCCCTTTGCTCCGTAATTATGAAACGCATAGTAGGAGCCACGGATCGCAAGGAGTATGATCGCAATACTCCCAGGAATCAACAGCGCTGTCCCGTAATAATATGCGGTTGAAGGAAAAAAACCAACAATACCAATAAAGAAAAAAACGAGAAACACATTGGTCACTTCCCAAACGGGTGACAAATACCGATCAATGACCTTATTGATAATATGGTGTTTACCTGTAATGGACGAGTAATAGCTAAAGAAGCCGGCGCCAAAGTCAATCGACGCCACAATTAAATACCCATAAAGAAATGTCCACAGTACGGTAATTCCTATGATCTCATAATCCATAACCCCCATCCTTTCTATTAAAACTACGTTTCCTATTCCATTCCACGATCCTTCAGTTCTTTTTCAACTGGATTTGATTTAAACATTTTTCGCAGTACAGTGATGCACGTAACAGCGAGAATCGTATATAAAGCGATGAACAAATAAAGCATGATGTCCACATGGTTGGCCGTCGTCGCTCCTTCAGCCGTACGCATATACCCGACTAAAATCCATGGCTGGCGTCCAATTTCTGTAAAAAACCATCCCATTTCAATGGCGATCATAGCAAGTGGTCCACCAGCAAAAATCGCCCATAGAAGTGGCTTGTTAAGCTCATTCCAGCTCCGTTTTCTTGACATGAGGACATAAACAATAGAAACAACCGCTAAATACATTCCAATACCAACCATTGCATCAAAGAAATAATGGACAATGAGCGGTGGTAGGTCTTCTTCTGGGAATTCTTCTAACCCAATCACCTCTGCACCTGGTGAGCCATGAGCAAGAATACTTAACGCATATGGAATTTCTAAAGCGTACTCGACTTGATTGTCCTCTCGTAGCACTCCACCTAAAATGAGAGGAGCCTCTGTCGATGTTTCAAAATGCCATTCAGCTGCAGCAAGTTTTTCAGGCTGATATTCTGCAAGGTATTTTCCTGACAAGTCTCCAATAAGCGCAGTAGCAATCGCAAAGACTGCGGCTACTGTCATCGTCAAATTCAATGCTTTTTTATGATAGACGTGATTTTCCCCTCTCAGTAAGGCAATTGCTGCAATCGCTGCTAAGATGAACGCTGACGTTAAATAGGCTGACGATAAAACGTGCGCCACTTTTGTAGGCGTTGCTGGATTGAACATGGCTGCCAACGGATTAATATTGGCAACAAACCCGTCTACGATTTCAAAACCAGTCGGTGCATTCATAAACGCATTGACCGTTGAAATAAAAAAGCCAGAAGCGGCCGCTCCAATCACAACAGGAATAAGGAGCAGAAAGTGATAGATTTTTTTCTTAAAACGGTCCCATGTATATAAATAAATACCAAGAAAAATGGCTTCAAAGAAAAAGGCGAAGGTTTCCATAAACATTGGCAAGCTGATCGCATGCCCGGCCACTTGCATAAAGCTTGGCCACAATAAGCTAAGCTGGAGACCAATCGCTGTACCCGTTACTACACCAATTGCTACGGTAATCACAAAGCCCCGTGCCCACCTTCTTGCAAGCAGGCGATAATGCTCATCATTTCTTTTGATCCCGATCCACTCCGCCAAAGCAATCATAAGTGGAATCCCAACACCAATCGTCGCAAAAATCACGTGAAAGCCAAGCGTTAAACCTGTTAATATACGGCTATAGATCACCGGATCATATTCAAACATAGCTGTTCACCTCTTTTACGGTCATCATAAAATATAAAAGTCATCACACTAGCTCCGGTTACACTTTGTAATAGGCTTGCCCTGCAAAAGAAAGGAACTAACATCGCCACTCTCGATCAAATTAATATTGCTCATATATTCACAAAATGAAATTTACCGTACATGCATGTGTAAGTATCCTTATTCAACAAGATATCACGACTATCCTCTCTTTACCCCTATTCATTTTGTCAGAAACGTGGCAGCATTTTGTAGACTTTGTGACAAACTTCACAATATTAAATAATCGCATCCTTTGATACCAAGTTTAGGATCGAACAAGCTCGTAATAGTTGCAGATTTTTCTCCCATTGCTTAATCTATCCTAAAAGATAAAATCAACCCCCTCAGGAGAAAAGCATGAAAAAACATCCAAGCCAATTTCTAATGGCCGGATGCTTTTTTGATTCCACTCGCTTCATCGATTTTTGATTTCTTCTCTAACAAATATGCTGCAGGTATAGTGAGAGCTGTTAACACGCCAATGATTAAAAATCCTTCATTGATTGCTTGCAAGCTTGCAGCTTCTAAAGAACCTGTTGCAGCCGATACTTGCCCGCGCCGAACTTCATAATATATGGAGATAAAGACAATGCCTAACGCCGAGCTCATTTGCCTCAAGACATTCGTTAATGCAGATCCTCTTGAAATGGTTGGTTCCGGTATCGCGTTCATTCCAACCGTCGTAGCCGGCATCATAGTAAAACCTATACCTATCCCACGTATCGCCATCATGGCAAATATGAAAAAGAGGGTTGTCTCCAAATTCATCAACCCTAATGCGAGCGTCCCGGCTGCAGCAATCACCATTCCAGATGTAAGAACACCACTCACCCCTCGTCTGTCTAAGGTTCGACCACCAATTGACATGAAAATCCCTGAAAGGAGCGCCGACGGTAAAAACACGAGGCCTGTCATAATCGCCCCATAATGAAAAACTTGCTGGATTAAAAGAGGAATAAGAAAAACACCTGCAAATAAGCCGATTGACGCAACCCCTGATACCCAAATGCTTAATGTATAAGCAGGCACGCGAAACAGGGTTAGATCAAGAAGGGGCTGTTCCACCCGCTTTTCAATTTGGACAAAGACATACAGACAAAAGCTACCGAAGGCAAATAAGAGAAGATTTGGCAATGCAACAAGATGGCTCAATTCTGACATCCGACCAAATGTTAATAAGATAGCACCAACGCCAAGCGTAACAAATAGAAAGCCCCACCGGTCCAGCTTAATTTGGTTATTTATCATCGTCTTCGGAAGGTAAAAATAGGCAATAATTAACCCTGCCAACCCTACCGGAACATTGCACCAAAACAAATAGTGCCAGCTTGTCGTTTCAATGATAAACCCTCCAAGCGTGGGTCCAATAGCAGGGGCCACCATCGCCGCCACCCCCCAAATACCTGTAGCAAGCCCACGCTCTTGTCGAGGAAAAGCTTCAAAAATCAGCGCCATTGAAAGGGGCATCATGATTCCGCCACCAATGCCTTGCAAAGCACGAAAAGCAATCAAGGAGCTCAAATTCCATGAAAGAGATCCGAGAACCGATCCAGCAATAAAAAGCGCTAAACCAATTAAATAGACACGTTTTTTTCCGAAACGATCTCCTAGAAAGCCTGTTAATGGCATCGTCATTCCCATTGTTACCATAAAAATGGTGACAACCCATCCTATTGCGATAGCATCCGCCTCAAACACTTTCATCAACTGAGGCACAGCAGGATTTAGCATGCTGTTATTTAAAATCATTGTGAAAGATCCAAGCAGGACAGAGACAACCACCATCCACTTAGCTGGTATTTTCCCGAACATGCGACTC
>NZ_ANNK01000163.1 GCF_000334155.1 Halalkalibacterium ligniniphilum
CATTCCAACCGTCGTAGCCGGCATCATAGTAAAACCTATACCTATCCCACGTATCGCCATCATGGCAAATATGAAAAAGAGGGTTGTCTCCAAATTCATCAACCCTAATGCGAGCGTCCCGGCTGCAGCAATCACCATTCCAGATGTAAGAACACCACTCACCCCTCGTCTGTCTAAGGTTCGACCACCAATTGACATGAAAATCCCTGAAAGGAGCGCCGACGGTAAAAACACGAGGCCTGTCATAATCGCCCCATAATGAAAAACTTGCTGGATTAAAAGAGGAATAAGAAAAACACCTGCAAATAAGCCGATTGACGCAACCCCTGATACCCAAATGCTTAATGTATAAGCAGGCACGCGAAACAGGGTTAGATCAAGAAGGGGCTGTTCCACCCGCTTTTCAATTTGGACAAAGACATACAGACAAAAGCTACCGAAGGCAAATAAGAGAAGATTTGGCAATGCAACAAGATGGCTCAATTCTGACATCCGACCAAATGTTAATAAGATAGCACCAACGCCAAGCGTAACAAATAGAAAGCCCCACCGGTCCAGCTTAATTTGGTTATTTATCATCGTCTTCGGAAGGTAAAAATAGGCAATAATTAACCCTGCCAACCCTACCGGAACATTGCACCAAAACAAATAGTGCCAGCTTGTCGTTTCAATGATAAACCCTCCAAGCGTGGGTCCAATAGCAGGGGCCACCATCGCCGCCACCCCCCAAATACCTGTAGCAAGCCCACGCTCTTGTCGAGGAAAAGCTTCAAAAATCAGCGCCATTGAAAGGGGCATCATGATTCCGCCACCAATGCCTTGCAAAGCACGAAAAGCAATCAAGGAGCTCAAATTCCATGAAAGAGATCCGAGAACCGATCCAGCAATAAAAAGCGCTAAACCAATTAAATAGACACGTTTTTTTCCGAAACGATCTCCTAGAAAGCCTGTTAATGGCATCGTCATTCCCATTGTTACCATAAAAATGGTGACAACCCATCCTATTGCGATAGCATCCGCCTCAAACACTTTCATCAACTGAGGCACAGCAGGATTTAGCATGCTGTTATTTAAAATCATTGTGAAAGATCCAAGCAGGACAGAGACAACCACCATCCACTTAGCTGGTATTTTCCCGAACATGCGACTCACACCATTTCGTTTATCGAAAGATTTTCTTTTTATCATATCATGTTCACCATAGGAACACGAGAATTAGCCCTTTCATCTTTTTTGTTCTTATCTCTTTTCCTACTATTAAAAACTTTTTCTTAGGGCAACATAGTTGTATTCATTCTATTTTGCTGATAGCAGGGAAATATGTTTCTGTAGACCCACACGATGGTCACTTGATAGGATTAATAACAGACTTAACAAAAAAGCAATGCGCATCCCTTTTCATCCATAGATTGGAAATGAGTTCGTCAGATCGTTATGTTGTGTACCATTTCAATTAAGGTGGTGTGAGCGGAAGGGCTTCATTGTTTTATCAACTTGAACTGAAGCTCCGCCCCTTTTCAACAGTGAAAATAGATAGGAGAGCAACACAAATGGAACGATATCAAGAATTAAAAAAAGGCGAACTTGGCGCCTGGGTTAGCATCATCACTTACCTTATGCTAGCCATCATTAAGCTTTTCATTGGTTATACTTATTCATCTGAAGCATTAAGGGCAGATGGATTAAACAATACGACCGATATTATTGCATCCATTGCGGTATTAATCGGGCTAAAAATTTCTCAAAAGCCACCGGACAAAGACCATCCCTATGGGCATTTCCGAGCAGAAACGATCGCCTCCCTTGTCGCTTCCTTTATCATCATGGCGGTCGGGCTGCAAGTATTAATCGGAGCCGGACAGTCGATTCTCAGTCCAAAACAAGAGTCTCCAGATCTTATCGCTGCTTGGACAGCCTTAGCCAGTACACTCGTTATGTATGGGGTATACGTTTTTAACAAAAGACTAGCAAAAAAAGTAAACAGCCAGGCTTTAATGGCGGCGGCAGCTGATAATCGAGCTGATGCGTTTGTGAGTATTGGTGTTTTTGTGGGGATTTTCGCCTCCCAACTTGGGGTGGCTTGGCTTGATACACTCACAGCTCTTGTAATCGGAATGATTATTTGTAAAACGGCTTGGGATATTTTTAAAGACGCTAGCCACTCACTGACAGACGGCTTCCATGAGAAAGATTTACAAGAAATTAAGAAAACAATTGAAAAAATACCTGATGTTAAATCGTTAAAGGACATCAAAGCAAGGTACTTAGGAAGTGTTATCCATGTTGATGTTACAATTGAAGTCTCTTCTGCTTTAAATGTGAAAGAAAGCCACGACATCGCTGATGAAATTGAAAAAGAGCTACACAAAAAATACAAAGTAGGCAAAACACATATTCACACAGAACCGTCATCTTAATTCCGTATAACAAATAATGATATAACAACCCTAACGAAAAGAAAAAAGAGGCTGGGACAAAAGAGTTTTTATTGAAGAGAAATCCGAACGTCATGATCGTTTTTGCATAGCATTCGCTTCGGAAATATACTTCGCTTCCGCGGGCGGCTGGTGAGCCTTTGATCCCGCAGGAGTCTACACGTATATTTCCTCCGCTAAGGTTGTGCATGAATGATAGGCAAGCACAAGCAGCTGTTTATTTGGACAAGTATATTGATTTTTCCTCGTCAAAGGGCCAGTGCGTACTGCCCCTCTGTTGCGATTTGTATGTTAAACGAGTTGATTCATGTTATAATGTTTAAACATAAGGACCCTTCTTTCTAAGTTGGTATGTGGTGTATCTTTATCTTATAAAAAATTAAAGCCGGCGACCTTTTACTTCACGTAAAAGGTCGCCGGCTTTATAGGTTTTAGAGAAGGGTTTTGTCCCAGCCTCTTTTTATATCATCTTTTACTCATTTTGTTTCTCTTGTTCATGTTCACGTTCTTGCTCTTCTAGTAACCGCTCCGCCTTTAGCACCTTCCGATACGTTAAGCTAGAAATCCAAATACTTACTTCATAGAGAAACAGTAATGGAATTGTTACCATCAAATGGGAAACAATCTCAGGTGGTGTAATCAGCGCTGCAATAACAAGAAGGACAAAATACGCATACTTTCGAATCTTCCTTAATAATTGCGGCGTTACAAGCCCTAATCGGGTTAAAAACATTACCACAACTGGCATTTGAAACAAGAGTCCAAACGGAAGAGTGATTTGTAGTAAAAATGAAAAATATTCATTAATTCCATACTGTTCCGTAATGTTCAATCGCTCAGCCAAACTGCTCATGAATTGAATGATAAACGGAAACAAGATGAAATAAGCAAAAGCTAAACCACTTAAAAACAAAATGAACGCAAGTGGTATGTAAGAAAGAGTGACTTTGCGTTCATTCTCATGCAGACCAGGGCTTACAAAAGCCCATAACTGATAAAGAATGACGGGAAACACAAGGATAAGCGAGCACGCAAATGCAAACGTCATATATACCCGAAGTGGATCCGTCATTTTAAACGCATTCATCGGAAGATCTTGAGCTGTCGGTGTACTTTGTAAATACGTAATGAGCGGACCCGCTAAAAAAAAGCCGGCAATTAACGCTACCGCCAAAAAAGAAAGCACGACGATGATTCGCTTTCTTAATTCAACGATATGATCCATTACCGACATATCTCGTTGTTCCATGTAAAACCCTACCTACTCTTTTTCTTTCTTTTTCTTGTTGTCATCATCATCGTCATCCGCTAGCCCTTTTGTGGCATTTTTAAACTCACGTAAGGTGTTCCCAGCGGCTTTTCCTAATTGAGGCAACTTTTTTGGACCAAAAATTAATAAGGCAACGAGCGCGATAAGCAATAAACTCCCTGGACCTATTGGACCCATCATAACACCTCCCTGTCCTATCTGTTATTATAACGGATAATGCTTTAAAAAATAAACTAGCGCCTGTAATTCAACTGAAAGATCAATATGGTGAACACGGACATGATCTGGAACAGAAATCCGTGCTGGAGTAAAGTTTAAAATCCCTTTCACGCCACTATCTACAAGACGTTCAGCCATTTTTTGTGCAACGGTTGCAGGAACCGCTAAGATGGCTACCGTTACAGTTGGGTCAATTTTGTTCTCTAAATTGTCAAGATTCTCAACGATCACTCCACCGATAGTTTGTCCAATTTTTTCTTTATCTACATCAAATGCCCTTACAATTCGTGTGTTATTATTTTTCGAGAAGTTATAATTAAGCAGAGCTGTTCCTAAATTACCAACGCCAACAAGCATAACTTTCGTCAGCTCATCCTGGTCCAATGTTTTCCGGAAAAACGATAACAAATAATTCACGTTGTATCCGTAGCCTTTTTTTCCTAATGCCCCAAAATAAGAGAAATCACGCCGTATTGTAGCCGAATCTACCTTCACTGCTTCACTCAATTCGGACGACGATACACGCTGCTTTCCAGAGGCATGTAGATTTTCTAAAAATCGATAATATAGCGGCAAACGTTTCGCAGTTGCTTGTGGAATTTTTATTTGTTCATTCTTCATAAATTGCCCCCATCACCTGCTCCTCTTCGTCGTTTTCTGTTGTTATATTGTACACTATTTTTTTAAGAATGTAATCGTTTTAGCACTCCATTGCGCAGAAGTTGTTGAAATGACACCGATGCGATACACTACTAGTAACATAAGATTAATACTAATAACGTAGGATGGAGCCTTTATGATTTTACTGCAGTGCGTAAATATATCCAAATCTTTCGGTGCTGAGCCAATTTTGTCAAATATAAAGCTAGAAATTCAAAGCCGAGACCGCGTTGCCCTTGTTGGCCGTAATGGCGCAGGCAAATCAACCTTGTTAAAAATAATCGCTGGTCAGGTCAGCTTTGACAGCGGTGACCTTGTGATGCCAAAAACGATTGAGCTTGGCTATTTAGAACAGCACACAGGTTTAGAGTCAAAACTCTCAATTTGGGATGAAATGCTCACCGTCTTTGAACCACTTAGAAAAATGGAAAAGCAGCTGCGTACAATGGAAGTAAAAATGTCTGACCCAGCTTACCTCAACGATCAAAGCAAGTATAACAAGCTTCTTAAAGAATATGATCAACTGCAGGTAACATTTAAAGACAAAGGTGGTTACCAATTTGAAGCAGACATTCGCAACGTATTAGCGGGATTAAGCTTTGCTGATTTTGATTATTCAACAAAGATTTCCACCTTAAGCGGTGGGCAAAAAACACGGCTTGCCCTTGGGAAGCTTTTGTTAAAGAAACCGGATTTGCTAATTCTCGATGAGCCGACCAACCATTTAGACATCGCTACCTTAACGTGGTTAGAGCAGTATCTGTTAAACTATCCTGGATCGATCTTAATCGTTTCGCACGATCGCTATTTTCTTGATAAAATTGTTTCTCAAGTGTATGAAATCTCGCGAACGAAATCGACAAAGTATGTAGGGAATTACAGTAATTATCTTGAAGAAAAGGCGAAGCGCTATGAGCTTGAGTTGAAAGAGTTTGAAAAGCAACAAGAACAAGTCGCCAAGCTTGAAGACTTTGTCCAACGAAATATCGCACGAGCTTCAACAACGAAGCGAGCACAAAGCAGAAGAAAGCAGCTCGAACGAATGACGTTGCTTGATCGTCCTTCTGGATCAGAGAAGTCTGCTTCTTTTTCCTTTGACATTGAACGTCAAAGCGGAAACGAAGTATTACGAGTACGAGATTTAAGTGTCGGGTATGAAGGAGCACCTCTCTTTGAAGGCTTTCGTCTCGATATAAACCGTGGAGAGAGTGTTGCTTTAATTGGACCAAACGGGGCGGGAAAATCAACTTTGCTTAAAGCGATAACAAAAAGAATTCCACACCAAAAAGGGACCATTCACTATGGAAGCAATGTCACCATTGGCTATTATGATCAGGAACAGGCGAATTTAAAGTCGAACAAACAAGTGCTTTATGAATTATGGGACGAGCACCCGTTACGTCCAGAAAAAGAGATTCGGTCCATTCTTGGTAATTTCCTTTTTAGCGGAGATGACGTATTAAAATTAGTGTCTGACTTAAGCGGTGGAGAAAAGGCAAGGCTTGCCTTAGCAAAATTGATGATGCAAAAGGCAAATTTCCTTGTGCTAGATGAGCCGACCAACCATTTAGACCTTGATAGTAAAGAGATGCTTGAAACCGCATTGATTGACTATCCTGGAACGATTCTCTTCGTATCCCATGACCGCTATTTCTTAAATCGGATAGCAACACGAATCGTTGAACTCAATGAGGGAACAGAAACGGTTTACTTAGGTGATTATGATTACTATCTAGAGAAAAAAGAAGAGATGCTTCAGCGGGACAAACTGAAAGAGCTTGAAACGAAGGGTCAGCAAGATGCCACCAAGCTCATTCAATCAGACAAAGCAACCTTTGAACGAGACAGAGAAGCGAAGCGCAAAGAGCGGCAGCGCCAGCGGCGAATCGAAGACATTGAGGCTTTAATTGAGGAGCTTGAAGGAACCATTGCTGGACATGAAGAGACCCTTTGCGAGCCTGATGTGTTCTCTGACCATGAAAAAGCATCAGCCTTGCAGACAGAAATTGATGAAGCCAAAGAACAGATTGAACAACTCATGGAAGAATGGGAAACCTTACAATTAGAAAGTTAATCGTAAGAAATAAATAGAATTATGAGGCAGGCTGGGGCATAACGAACGTGTATGATTGAAAATGCGAACAATGCACACCTTAGCGGAGGAAATAGACGTAGACTCCTGCGGGATCAAAGGGAGACCACTGATAAACTAAGCTGACAGGGTACTGGACCAAAAAAATAAAAAATAAGGGCAGCTTTTTCTCCAAGAACGGAGAAAAAGCTGCCCTTTCCATTGGTATTTACGACTCTTTTTGGTTTAAGAGTCCATGATGAAAGAAAAATCAACGAGTTCATAGAGTTCCATATATGGGCTAAGAGGAATTGAGCCTTGTCCTTTAATCATATACGAAAAAAGAGTGGTTGGTTGAATAAATTCAACCAACCACTCTCTAAAAAGGACTTTTTCAGTGGCCTCATCAAAGGCAAGAGTGAGACCCCACAGTGCGAAAAGCACGAGGAGGCTCACCAGCCGCCCGCGGAAAGCGAAGGATAGTTCCGAAGCGATTGCTATGCAAAAACGATCATGACGTTCAGATTTCTCTTCAATAAAAACTCTTTTGTCACAGCCTCATTTCTATATGATACGTCTCTTTTTCTTAGATACTGAGAGAGACATATTTTACTTCTAAATATTCTTCAATTCCGTAATGACTACCTTCTCGACCAAGACCACTCTCCTTAAACCCGCCAAACGGAGCCTGTGCAGTGGACGGAACACCATCATTCACACCTACAATACCATACTCTAGCGCTTCACTCATGCGAATCGCACGGCCTAGATTTTCCGTAAATACATAGGCCGCTAAACCGTATGGTGAATCGTTTGCTTTCTCAATGACCTCTTCTTCTGTTGTAAATGTTGCAACCGGCGCTAGTGGTCCGAATGTTTCTTCTTGCATGCAAATCATATCTTCCTGAACATTGGTCACAACAGTCGGTTCAAAGTAGAAGCCACCATCTTTTGTAAGCAGTTTGCCACCATAGGCAAGCTTGGCTCCTTTGGCAACGGCATCCTCCACATGCGTTTGAACCTT
>NZ_ANNK01000164.1 GCF_000334155.1 Halalkalibacterium ligniniphilum
CAGACAAAGCAACCTTTGAACGAGACAGAGAAGCGAAGCGCAAAGAGCGGCAGCGCCAGCGGCGAATCGAAGACATTGAGGCTTTAATTGAGGAGCTTGAAGGAACCATTGCTGGACATGAAGAGACCCTTTGCGAGCCTGATGTGTTCTCTGACCATGAAAAAGCATCAGCCTTGCAGACAGAAATTGATGAAGCCAAAGAACAGATTGAACAACTCATGGAAGAATGGGAAACCTTACAATTAGAAAGTTAATCGTAAGAAATAAATAGAATTATGAGGCAGGCTGGGGCATAACGAACGTGTATGATTGAAAATGCGAACAATGCACACCTTAGCGGAGGAAATAGACGTAGACTCCTGCGGGATCAAAGGGAGACCACTGATAAACTAAGCTGACAGGGTACTGGACCAAAAAAATAAAAAATAAGGGCAGCTTTTTCTCCAAGAACGGAGAAAAAGCTGCCCTTTCCATTGGTATTTACGACTCTTTTTGGTTTAAGAGTCCATGATGAAAGAAAAATCAACGAGTTCATAGAGTTCCATATATGGGCTAAGAGGAATTGAGCCTTGTCCTTTAATCATATACGAAAAAAGAGTGGTTGGTTGAATAAATTCAACCAACCACTCTCTAAAAAGGACTTTTTCAGTGGCCTCATCAAAGGCAAGAGTGAGACCCCACAGTGCGAAAAGCACGAGGAGGCTCACCAGCCGCCCGCGGAAAGCGAAGGATAGTTCCGAAGCGATTGCTATGCAAAAACGATCATGACGTTCAGATTTCTCTTCAATAAAAACTCTTTTGTCACAGCCTCATTTCTATATGATACGTCTCTTTTTCTTAGATACTGAGAGAGACATATTTTACTTCTAAATATTCTTCAATTCCGTAATGACTACCTTCTCGACCAAGACCACTCTCCTTAAACCCGCCAAACGGAGCCTGTGCAGTGGACGGAACACCATCATTCACACCTACAATACCATACTCTAGCGCTTCACTCATGCGAATCGCACGGCCTAGATTTTCCGTAAATACATAGGCCGCTAAACCGTATGGTGAATCGTTTGCTTTCTCAATGACCTCTTCTTCTGTTGTAAATGTTGCAACCGGCGCTAGTGGTCCGAATGTTTCTTCTTGCATGCAAATCATATCTTCCTGAACATTGGTCACAACAGTCGGTTCAAAGTAGAAGCCACCATCTTTTGTAAGCAGTTTGCCACCATAGGCAAGCTTGGCTCCTTTGGCAACGGCATCCTCCACATGCGTTTGAACCTTCTGAAGGGCCGCTTCGTTAATGAGTGGTCCAATATCTGTTCCCGTCATTCCATCTCCTACCTTTAGCTTGGAAACCGCTGCTACAAAAGCCTTTGTAAAAGCATCAACAACACCTTCTTGTACGTAAATGCGGTTGGCACAAATACATGTTTGACCAGCATTACGGAATTTAGAGGCGATAATGCCGTTTACCGCTTTAGGAATGTCTGCATCATCCATTACAATAAAAGGGGCATGTCCTCCTAATTCAAGTGATAGCTTTTTTACCGTATCTGCCGCTTGGCGCATCAAATGCTTGCCTACAGGCGTCGACCCCGTAAAGGTCAGCTTACGAACACGCTTATCACTCATCCATACCTCACCTATCTCAGCAGGATTTCCTGTGATTATGTTTAAAACCCCTGCTGGAATTCCTGCTTCCTCTGCAAGCTTTGCTAAATATAGCGCAGTTAGCGGTGTAAGCTCCGCTGGTTTAACGACCGCTGTACATCCTGCAGCCAAGGCAGGTGCTACCTTACGTGTAATCATTGCAGCAGGAAAATTCCATGGTGTAATGGCGGCAATGACGCCGACCGGTTGCTTTAATACTTGAATTCGCTTTGAACGAGAAGACGCAGGGATCGTTTCACCATAAACTCTCTTAGCCTCTTCTGCATACCAAGAGAGGAAACTATTTGCATATTGCACTTCACCAAGAGCTTCCGCCACAGGCTTTCCTTGCTCCCTTGTCATAACTTCAGCAATGTCCTGCTTATGCTCATCAATTAACCGGAACCAGTTTTGCAAAAGCTCGCTTCGTTCATGTGCAGGGCGCTGTGACCATTCTGGAAATGCACGGTGCGCTGCATCAACAGCAGCCACCGCCTCCTCCGCTCCTCCCTTTGGGACGGTTGCAAAAGCCACATTTGTAGCCGGATTGACAACCTCAATCATCTCTTCGGTCTCCAGCCATTTTCCATCTATATAGATTCGATACGGTTTCATCCGACTTTTTCCTCCTTATTTTCAGCATTTTCCGGGATAAAGAGATCGTTTTGATCGTCTCCTTTAAAGAAGCGTTTACCGTAGATAAGCAAAGAAAGGAAAATTCCAACAGCAAATGCCCATGTTGCTCCTTTGCTCACTAATACAGCTGCCATAACCCCAGCAATCCCCAGATCGCGCTGACTTTGTGCCTGAAGTACACCAAGACGAACACTAACATAGCCTTGAATTAACAATGTTAATGCCAGAGCAACACCTAAAATTGGCTCCACGAGGCTGACAATCGGTAAAAGAAGTAATCCCGTGTTTGTTCCCCAACGGAAAGAACCAAGACCACCAAAAATCGAGTTCATAAATTTTTTCCCAGCTTTATATCTCTCGACAACTACGACTTGCATTGCTGCCCACACAGGTCCACACATGGCAATGTCTGGTCCAATGATACTCATTACAGCATTACGACCACCAAAAATAAGATGCGCACGATCGGAGCTATAGTCAATTTTTTCGTCGTCACGAGTGGCATTTGCTTCATCTATAAGAGCTTTAGATTGTAAAACATCCCCAAAGAGAATAATGTATGCAGCAAAAACCATTGGTAAGCCTGTGATAAACATCATTAGTGGCGGAAATCCTAACCCGAAAATCGTAAAATCAGTAAACAACGTCACAAAATCCGGTTTACTAAAGCCCCACTCAATTGTCGGCCATGGAGCTTCACCGAAAAGAGGGGCAAGCAAAACAGCCAAAAGAATAATTGGAAAGATGCCAAGATTTCCTAGAAGCTTCCACCCTCCCCCTCTTTTTTTCAACTTCTCAAAATGCTTCGAAAAAACTAAGTAAAAGGCAAGACCTACACAAAGGCTGATTGTGATCGGGAACATATCAAAGCGTCCCCCAACTTCAAATACTGTAACGACAGCAGCAAGACCTGCACCGAGAAGAACACCTGATTTTATGGCATTCGGTACCAATTGAACGACCTTACTCGCTAAACCCGTCATTCCGAGAATAATAGAAAAGATCCCTAGCGCTAATTGGAAGGCAATAAGAGCGTGAACCCTCTCAGGACCTTCCGGAAACTGAGATACATATAATATTAAAAGCGGTATCGCTGGCGTAATCCACCCAGGTACAACAGGATCCCCTAACAAATGGTGTGTCAAATAAAGCAATCCATTTATAATAACAACAGCAAGGGCCACTTCAAACGACATGCCCAAATATTCAATCATGAGAGCAATTGCTGCTAGATCCACCGCACACATTAATAATCCTTGAAAATAATCAGGCCACTCCATTTTGTAATGGACAAACGGAAGTCGTATCTTAAATGGTCCAAAAGGGGTGTACGGTGCTTCTTCACCATGTTTGTGTTGCTTCCACTTTGACATGAATCTCTACCTCCTATCAGCGCCTACTAAAGCGCAGCACGATAAATTTGTTCAATATCTTTTTCTCTTAATACTCGAGGGTTGTTATTAAGCAGACGGGAAATTTGGCTTGCATCATGAGCCATTGCAGGAATCGCGTCTTCATTAATGCCCACTTCTTGTAAGCTTGAAGGAATGCCGACAAATTCACACAAGCGCTTCATCGCAGCAATCGCTTTTTCACTTGCTTCAACAAGTGTTGCGTTGTCTGTGCTTTCCCCAAGCGCTTCTGCAATCTCTTTAAAGCGTTCAAGTGATGCAATACGATTCCATTCCATCACATAAGGTAGCAATAAGGCGTTGCTCACACCATGAGGCAAATTAAAGCGACCACCCAATGGATAGGCTAGAGCATGAACAGCACCGACCCCTGCATTCCCAAAGGCCATTCCAGCCATAAGACTTGCTGTAACCATCGCTTCCCGTGCCTCAAGGTCATTCGGATTGGCGTATGCTTTTGGCAAGTTTGTCGAGATCATTTTCATGGCACCTAAAGCAAGTGCATCTGTAATCGGTGAAGCGTTTACAGATAAGTACGCTTCAATTGCATGGACCAACGCATCAATTCCACTTGCCGCTGTTACCGATTGCGGCATCGTTTTTGTCATTTCTGGTGAAACAAGCGCAACATCAGGAAGCAAATAATCACTTGCAATCCCCTTCTTTAATTGCGCTTCCTTATCAGACAAAATAGCCACATTTGTTACTTCTGATCCTGTCCCTGCTGTCGTTGGAATCGCAACAAGCGGGAGTCCTGGCTTCTCTACTAAATCAGTTCCAAACAGGTCCTCAATGTTTTGGTTATTCGTTACAAGCACCGAGGCACTTTTAGCGATATCAATCGCACTACCTCCTCCAAGAGCAATTAAGCCATCGTGCCCGCCCTCATTGATCACATCGACGCATTCTTGCACAAGGGCAATTTCTGGTTCAGGCTTCACGCCCGTATAAAGACCATATGAAAACCCTTTCAAATATGTGTCCAATGATGCCACTACGCCAACTTTTTCTAAAATTTCATCTGTTACAACTAGAGGGTTTTTGCACCCTAGCTGGTTTAATTCATCAGCCAAGCGAGTAAGCGCTTCCTTTCCGGTTATTAACTTGTTTGCAATTTTAAATTCTGAAATACTCATATTTTTTCTACCTCCCTTTCCTTTTTTATCATTGCAAAAAGCATGCCAACTTTTAACCTGCTCAAAAAATTACTTCTTTTTATTATTATTTTCATTAAATGTACGACTTAAGCTCTTGCGCTCCTTCATAGCTAATGAAGAATCAATGAATGAAGCAAAAAATAAAATGATTAAAAAACGAGTCAAATCGCATTGATTGATTCGTTTTTTAATCAATTGTTCCTCTCCACTTTTTTAACTTTTGGACAATCGTTGCTTGACTCACACCAAGTACCTCTGCTGCTTTTCTTGTTGTTTTATATTTTTTTAAAGCTGCTGTCACCATTTTTCGTTCTACCATCTCTACTGCTTGTTTCAGTGGCATGATTTGTTCAAATGGAAAAAGCTCATCTCCATCCTTTGATTGAACATACCCTTTCGGTAAATGGTCGACCTTTATCTGTTCATCAAAACATGTGACGACAAGACGCTCAACGAGATTCATTAACTCTCTAATGTTTCCAGGCCAATGGTATTCAAGCAACCAATCCTTACATTCTAGACTCATTTTAATTTCTCGCTTATATTTTTTATTAAAGAAAGCGAGGTAATAATCGAGCAGAGGAATAATTTCCCGACGTCGTGCCCGCAAAGGTGGAATTTCAATAGGGACAACATTCAAACGGTAAAAAAGGTCTTCACGAAATCCTCCCTCTTTAACATGCTGCTTTAAGTCTTTATGGGTGGCAGAAATGATTCGCACATCAACTGTTCGCTCATCCGTTGCTCCTACACGACTAAAACGCTGCTCTTCTACAACCTTAAGAAGCTTGACCTGAAGCTCTAAAGGCAAATCCCCGATCTCATCCAAGAACAGCGTTCCCCCATCCGCTTGTTCAACAAGCCCTTGCTTTCCTGTTCTCAGTGCACCTGTAAACGCACCTGGCTCATAGCCAAACAGCTCTGCTTCAATCAAATTAGCTGGGATCGCACTACAATTTAATGCAACAAAACGTTCCTTTTTTCTTAAGCTTTTCTCATGAATATAGCGAGCGAGCATGCTTTTACCAACACCTGTCTCACCTTGGAGCAACACTTTTACATCTGTTTTTGCAATATGATCAGCAAGCTTGAACTGTTCATTTGTATCCTCACTGCTAATTAAAGAACCAACATCAACCTCGGCAACATTGATCGCTTTTGCCCGTTCACCTCTCCAAGCATGAACCATTTCAAGTTCGTGCTTTAGTTTCAGCAGCTCTGTAATGTCACGGACACTGCTAACAACAAGAATGATCTCACCATCTCGATTAAAAATCGGTGTACTGGATACAATGATTTGCCGCTCATCACGAATTTTTTGCATTAATGTGACAGGACGCTTCAGCTTTAATACCTCCATCGAAGCCGATTGAGAAATATACCCCTGCTTAATCACATCCGTCATATGCCGTCCCACAACTTCCTTTGCACGAATGTCTGTTATGCGCTCATAAGCAACATTTACCATCACTGTTACACCTTTCCCATCCACAATGTAGACGCCATCATGAAGGGAGTTCAGTAAGGTTTTAAACCATTCTGTTTGAATAACATGTAAGTACAATTGACGTTCTTTATCATTAAAGACTCCTGAAACCCTCTCCACACTTTTGTACGCGTTTTTAGAATTTGTCCTTTGAATAAGCTCAGAGATTTGTTCAGTCAGATCTCCTTTTTGGATCGCACGCAAAACGTCTTCCTGGGTCAAATAACCGACCGGGGCATCTTGTTCATCGATGATCTGTAGCACTTCGGTTTGCTCGTCTATAAAAAAAGGGATGATTTCTTCAAGTTTTTGGGTCTTTTTAATTTTCATCGGAAGCATCCTTTCTTTTCTCCAAAAAACCTTTCTATCAATAAGAGTAAGCACTATTAAATATCCTTTTTGTAAAACGAAAAAGAGAGATAGCCTTTAATATGGAAGCTCTCTCAAATGTAGTCATACTATGACGCTTCGTTTTTTTCCTGCTTTTTATCAACCCTCCATTTAAGCATTGCGTAAATAACAAAAACCCAAATCACCGGATGGGTTAAGGTTAAACCGACTTGTGATCGCCCACCTAAAGCAGTAAAAAGGGCAATAAGTCCGATTACATAAAGAATTAAAAAGAGATCATTTTCAATAATAGGAAGAGCATATTTCTTCTTTTCTTCTTTAGAAAGAAGCAGTTCTGCCGTTACAGCAAACAAAAAACAACACAAAAGGGCAACAGTTAGCCAGCGACCACCTAAAAAATCATTCATCCCATAAGAGAATTGATCTACACTAATTGCTATCGTTAAGATGACTAGAACTGAAATCCTTAACATTCTCGCCCATTTAATCCTTGTAGGCAACGTGCTCTCCTCCTTTATTACCCCCATATTCCAATAGCCAAAACAAATTCGCCGACACAACAAGGAACATCGACGTAGCAGCCGCTATGACTCCTGAATCATTTAAAAGAAAAAGGGCAACAGATGCCACAAGTCCCCCTTGTAATAATAACGTTCGCCCTTCATGCTCCCATGTTGAGCACTGCTTCCATAGAAAAACACCAACAAGAACATAGCTTGTCACAAAAAGCTGGGTCCAGTTAGAAAAACGAAAGAGTTTCACGTTCATTTCAACCTTTCGCAAAATGAGATTAGAAATATAGTGAAAGTCTCCTTGAAATAAGCGAATAAAAGCTTTTTGAATATGTGTGTGAGCCCCCGATAATTGTAACATATAGAGAAAGTAAATGATTAGCAACATCGATGCCCCTAAAGCTAAAAGCAGCTTCCAAACGGCCCAACGCCGGCAAAAAAGCCAATAGCCAATCATAACGAAGGAAATACCGGCCGAAAGAGTCGCTCCAGCATTTGCACCCAGCGTGCTTTTCCCAAGCATTATCAGGGTGAAGCTAGCAAATACAAGCAATATACAGCCTCTAACCCACTTATTTTTACGGTTAAGAAATGGTGAGAGTGCCAGTAAAGCGGAAATAATATAGACTCCTGCATATTCATTTCCTATCCCATAGTATCTTGCGCCAATAATTGGATCATAACCTAAATACGAACGCTGCATGAAAGGAGAGCCCAACATCACATCTATACTAATCAGGACAAATTGAACGGTACCGATCACCACGATGGGGGATGCAAACCAACGGGTTGCCATATAGGCGCTTCCTACCGAGCAAAGCATAAGAAGAACAACAAATCCAGCTGGATGAACAAACGGAGCAAGTGGTGTCAATACCAAAAACCAAAGTGGTGTACTAACGGCAGCAGAAAGGATTACTTGCATCACATAACACCACCGTTGACTTTCTCGCTTGAACCAAGTGACACCTCCTCCAACAATGAGCAACAGCACGAGAAGTGAGATATAGCTCGATAACACCGATCCTCTTGTTTTGAAAACATAAACGATATGATCAACTGTTTTATAAACCGTTGCAGGCTTAAACCTTTCTCCTGTCTGTAGCTTTACAGGATTTCCGCTTAATGAAGATGGGATGGGGATGTTGTAATAAGATAAAATGGTCGGAACAAAATCAATGTTACTCATAAGATTAACTTGACGCGTCGTCGGTGAATAAAATGCTCCCCCTCCCTTTTGTCCCCAAAAAAAGATCGGTGCAAGCTGCTCCTTTTCTTGGTACGCTTCCTGATGCATAAAAGGTGCGACAAGCCAAATATCATATTTTTTCTCTGTGTACAATTTGTGGATAAAACTTTCTAATCGCAACAATTGATGACTTCGCTGAACATTAAAATATTGTATATCCATCATCTCACGCTGTTCGTAAAGGCGAAAAACATCTCCCCACTCCACCACTGTAAAACGTAACTCATTATCATTGCTTTCGAGCATCTGCATGACATAAGCTTCATCCATTTCTTGTCCAAACGGCGCGCGAGGATTTGAACGAACGGCTTTTGTTAAAACTCCCGAGGACTCTCCTTTTTCATTCATAGTAAAAAGGGAGCCGTATCGCACTCTCTCATTTATATCACTATGACCAATCACTACTCGCTTAACACCTTGCCGCTCCAATAAAGAGCCCAGTATCCCTACCTGCCCCCCATATGTAGACTGTTTATTTTTCTCCACAAGCCTATTTACATATGGATGTAAAAGACTTTTTTCCGGAAAGTGCCCATACCATTGCTGCATAATAAATTCGGCAGGCTGTTCATCGATTTTTTCTCCTGGCTCAAAACTATTCCAACCTTTCACCCCGACCCCTCTATTGCCCATACTTAAACTGACCGTATTGTTTAAATAAGAATAGGGTCCATCTGGACGAACATTCATGGCCGACAAAACAGCCTGTTCCCATAAATCTTTGTATTTTCCATGCTCCGTTAGCCAGCGCGCTTCTTGAAATGACAAGCTTGGTGCAAGCACAAGCACTAGTTGATTTGCTTGCTCATTTTCCTTAGCAAAGACAGGTACGCACGAGCAAAACATCAAACAACCAATAATAAGGAGCGAACAAACGTTTTTTATCCACATCGCCTTCAACCTTTTGCAAAAAATTCTAACATATCCACATTATCAACAGCTTTATTCACAGGTATGAACCTTTATTTAAAGAGTTTTCTAAAGTTATTCACAAAATAAGTAGGTTATACACATGTTTTTTGTGCACAATTATTCGAACGGTATCTGATGAGTTTTTTGAGATTATCCACTATATCCACATGAATGTGAATAACCTTTGTGGATAAATCTGCGATTAAACCAAGTTGAACCATTCAAGGGTTTCTACTAAGCGAAAAAACAATAAAAACCTCTCATTAGCTTCTGCCAACATAAGAGGTTTTAAACCAAAAAAATTTTATTGAGATATTCTAGTCTACCTGCTCTAAATCAAGGCCTGGATTCCCATTTAAATCGAAGCCTGCAAATTGCTTGCGCCCATATTTAATGCTTGCAGCGGCACCAATCATTGCCGCATTATCGGTACACAGGGAGAGAGGTGGGATGACAAGCTCTATCCCCTCATCCTTAAATGCTTCTTCTAACGCTTTACGAAGCCCTTTATTTGCTGCAACACCACCCGCAACTAAAACTTGCCTCACATCGTATTGAATGGCGGCTTTTTTTGTTTTGGTCACAAGGACATCAATCACGCTTTCTTGAAAGCTTGCAGCTAATTGTTCAACCGGAATTTTTTCTCCCCGTTGCTCTGCGTTATGAAGCATATTAATAACAGCCGATTTTAAACCACTAAAGCTAAAATCAAAGGAGTCTGACTCTAACCATGCTCTCGGCAAGTCCAACGTCGCCTCACCAGTCGCTGCTAAACGGTCAACATGCGGCCCACCAGGGTAAGGGAGACCAAGGGTTCGAGCAACCTTGTCATACGCTTCTCCAACCGCATCGTCTCTTGTTTCACCAATAATTTCAAAGGAACCGTGCTTCTCCATATAAACGAGCTCCGTATGCCCTCCTGAAACAACAAGGGCAAGCAGCGGAAAGGACATCTCTTGGATCAGACGATTTGCATAAATATGACCGGCAATGTGGTGAACACCGATTAACGGGAGGTTATGGGCATAGGCAATTGCTTTCGCTGCGTTTACTCCAATTAATAGAGCCCCAACAAGCCCCGGCCCTTCCGTCACGGCTACCGCCGATACGTCAAAGAAGGTAACGCCTGCTTCCTTCATCGCTTCTTCCACAATCAACGTCATCTGTTCTACATGGTGGCGAGAAGCGATTTCAGGAACTACGCCTCCAAAGCGCTTATGACTTTCAATTTGTGAAGAAACGACATTGCTCAAAATTTCTGTTCCATTTCGAATGATTGCACAAGACGTTTCATCACAGCTCGTTTCAATCGCTAATATAATTTCATTCGTGCTCATTTAACATCACCCACATAACTAATGCGTCTTCCAAATTATCTGTATAATAGTTTTTTCGAATACCACCGTCTTGAAAACCATACTTTCGATAAAGCCGCTGAGCCACTTCATTCGACACTCGCACTTCTAGCGTCATCTTTTTTGCACCCATAAGCTTTGCAAACTCCATGATATACGCTAATAAAGCTTCTCCCCGCTTTCCGCCACGATATTCAGGGAGAACGGCAATATTGGTAATGTGCGCTTCATCGTAAACAACCCAAACGCCACAATAGCCGACGACATGTTCATCCACTTCATATACGACATAACGGGCAAATTGGTTATTCGTTAGTTCGTTTGTAAATGCTGTTCTGCTCCATGGTACCGAAAACGAATGCTCTTCTACATGGAGCACCGCCTCAATGTCCTCAACCGTCATAAAACGAATTCGCTCCTGCTTATCCATTCGCATCGCCCTTTTTCTGAGCTTTCAGCCAGTTGGCCTCCGCTTCAGCAAGTTGTAAATATCGGGGAACAAATGTATGTACGTTCTCTACCGGCTGTTTTTCCTGTCCTAAACGAGCTAACTCAGCTGGGCTAGGTAGCATCTCTGTTGAGACAGCAATCACTCCAAGCCCCTTTAACCCCTCTTTAAATGTGGACCCATGAATTTCTAAGTCCTGTCCGATGAGTAAAACGGGCTGTTCATAACGACTTACACTGTCAGCCCACTCGCTTGCCTGAATAAGCCGTTCATCATCTACCTTTTTTATGTCTTTTCCATCCCATTGATAAAGCCCGGTATACACTTGACCACGACGAGCATCTATCAACGGAACAATAAGTCCAGAAAAATATCTTCCTCGTTGCGCCATGACCTCCAAGCTCGAAACACCAACCAGTGAAATCCCCAACGACCAGGCCAACGTTTTCGCTGTCGTTACACCGATCCGAACACCCGTATAGGAGCCAGGTCCCTCTGCAACAACAATTCTCTCTAATTCAGCAGGCTTTACATTTACATCCTTCATTAAAAGCTCAATCGCAGGCATCAGCCGAACCGAATGATTTTTTTTCAAATTTGTCGTCATTTCCCCGAGCACTTGGTTACCATCTAAAACCGCAACACCCATGACATAGGTTGACGTATCAATCGCTAACGTTTTCATGACTGATAAACTCCTTACATCGTTCAATAAATCGTTCCCCATGTGGCAATAGTCGAATGGTTCGACTGTTCTCCCCAGCATGACGAATCTCAATCGCAAGCCGCTCTTCAGGTAGAAGTGGTTCAATCAAACTCGCCCACTCCACAACTGTTATCCCCTGCCCCTCAAAATATTCTTCAAAACCTAGATCCTCTTCACTGTCTGCTAATCGATAAACATCCATATGATAAAGAGGCAGCCTCCCTTGATACTCTTTAATAATTGTAAAGGTGGGGCTTTTTACGACACGCTTTACTCCTAAGCCTTTTGCTAATCCTTTTGTAAAGCTTGTCTTCCCAGCTCCTAAATCCCCCTCTAATGTAATAACGTCACCTGGAACTACCCATGCAGCCAGTTTTTCAGCAAATGCGATCGTTTCTTCAGGGGACTGACTAACAAACGACCATGACTTCATGTAATCACCCATTCCGAAAATGATTATAGCCTTCTTTTTTTAATACGATTCTTTTTCCATGTTGAATCAAAGAAACGCCAGCTTTCCCCTTTTCTACATAGCCAATCTCTGTTAGCTGAACACCTACATCCTCACACTGTTTTTGCAACGGGCGAAAATCCTGGATAGATGCCGTTCCAATTAATTCAAAATCCTCTCCGCCAAATAATGCCAATTTCAGCTTTTTCGAATCTGAATAAAACGTGAGGCTAGGGTGAAACGGAAGTTTATCCTCTTCAATACAAATGGAAACATTGCTCGCTTCCGCCAATTCGTTCGCTTCACTCCCAACCCCGTCACTTACATCATTCAAAGCAAGCCGATAGCCAGATCGAGCAAAGATTCGACCAGCCTCAACCCTTGGACTTGGTTGTTGATGGGCTTTTACGAGTTCCTGCTCCTTTTCTGAATACGAACCGTTCAATCCTCTCTCAAAAAGAAGCTCGAGACCAGCAGCTGATTTGCCAATTGTACCAGTAACAAAGACAACATCGTCAGCTTTTGCATTTGAACGAAGCAACTTCCGCCCTGTTTCCACTCTCCCGATCGCCGTCACTGTTAAGACAAGCTTGTCCCTCGTCGAAACGGTATCTCCACCAATTAGATCCATCGCATATTCGTGGCCTAGCTGATGCATCCCTTTATAGATTGCCCGAATCTCTTCTTCCGTCCAAGAGCGTGGGATCGCTATGGAAACAAGATAATACATAGGGAGGGCACCCATGGCAGCTAAATCACTTATATTGATTGCAAGCCCCTTATACCCAATTTGAAAGGGGGTTAACGTATCGCGACGAAAGTGAATATCCTCCACCATCGTATCAACACAGATGACTTCATCATAATCATCACTTCCCGTATAAATCGCAGCATCATCCCCAATGCCGACCTGCAGCGAAGGTTGCTTTGTCGCTTTTGGGGTAATCTGCCGAATGAGGGCAAACTCATCCTTCATGAACCTCACCTCACAAGTGGACCATTCTTGAAAAAAATCCTTAGGGTCCACTACTTTCCCTAAGGACAATATCTTTATTTTATCGAAATTTCACGTGATTCCCAAGTTTTGAACGTAAAAAAAACGAAACTCGATGGTTTCGCCTTAATTGGTATTGCGGGGGACGGATTTGAACCGCCGACCTTCGGGTTATGAGCCCGACGAGCTACCAGACTGCTCCACCCCGCGTCGTTATACAGTTTATGGATGAGGTTTTTCTTCGGAGAGGACCTCTCCTCTTCCAGCTTCCACTCTGACGCAATCATGCGTCGAGATTACTCGCTGCTTTCTCGGCGGATGCTTCGCTCGTTGCTCCACCCCGCGTCGTTATATTATTTTATTTCATTATAAAAAACATAGCTTGGCAACGTCCTACTCTTGCAGGGGGAAGCCCCCAACTACCATTGGCGCTGAAGAGCTTAACGACCGTGTTCGGCATGGGAACGGGTGTGACCTCTTCGCTATCGCCACCAAACTTTTTGTTCTACAACCACAAGTTATATATTAGCACACTTACAAAGTTGATGCAAGTAAATTTTACCCAAAAATATTTTTATAATTTTTCGGGAATTTATATTGCAATTTTCAGATAAATAGATTACTATTAAGAAAATTCACAAAAAATTCACATTGTTGCAGGGAGGACTCTTTTATGGGAAAGAAATTAATTGGTGTTTTTCGTACTATGGGCTTATCTATTATGGTTGTCCTTTTGACGACCTTGTTTCTTCCAGTTATAATCTTTACCGATCAGATTCCTATCTTACAACAAGCATTAAATATGTTTTATCCAAACGACCCCTCTTAGGAGCGGTCGTTTTTTGATTGTTCAATTGCCTCAACCAATGTGTCGATGATGTCCTGTGCATCTTCAATTCCAATCGACAATCTCACTACCTGTGCGTCGATTCCTAACGACTCACGCACTTCGGAAGGTACAGTGCGGTGTGAGGTGCGCAATGGGTAGGATACTGTCGTTTCCACACCAGCCAACGTTGGTGCAATTTTTATCCACGCAAGCGTCTGAAAAAACGTTTCGATATTAATATCTTTCGCTAGCTTTATTGTCACAATCGCTCCATTACCTTGTTTTGAAACATTAGTCGGGTAATATACTTTATCAACACCAGCATTATCAGCTAAAGAAGAAGCGACTTCTTGTGCATTTTCACATTGTCTTTCCATTCGAAGCGCTAATGTCTTTAAGCCCCGACAAGCAAGCCATCCTTCAAAGGGTGTCAGGTTACACCCAAGCGTGACAACCTTCGCCTTTGCTTTTGCAATTAAATTTTTTGG
>NZ_ANNK01000165.1 GCF_000334155.1 Halalkalibacterium ligniniphilum
GAACCTCACCTCACAAGTGGACCATTCTTGAAAAAAATCCTTAGGGTCCACTACTTTCCCTAAGGACAATATCTTTATTTTATCGAAATTTCACGTGATTCCCAAGTTTTGAACGTAAAAAAAACGAAACTCGATGGTTTCGCCTTAATTGGTATTGCGGGGGACGGATTTGAACCGCCGACCTTCGGGTTATGAGCCCGACGAGCTACCAGACTGCTCCACCCCGCGTCGTTATACAGTTTATGGATGAGGTTTTTCTTCGGAGAGGACCTCTCCTCTTCCAGCTTCCACTCTGACGCAATCATGCGTCGAGATTACTCGCTGCTTTCTCGGCGGATGCTTCGCTCGTTGCTCCACCCCGCGTCGTTATATTATTTTATTTCATTATAAAAAACATAGCTTGGCAACGTCCTACTCTTGCAGGGGGAAGCCCCCAACTACCATTGGCGCTGAAGAGCTTAACGACCGTGTTCGGCATGGGAACGGGTGTGACCTCTTCGCTATCGCCACCAAACTTTTTGTTCTACAACCACAAGTTATATATTAGCACACTTACAAAGTTGATGCAAGTAAATTTTACCCAAAAATATTTTTATAATTTTTCGGGAATTTATATTGCAATTTTCAGATAAATAGATTACTATTAAGAAAATTCACAAAAAATTCACATTGTTGCAGGGAGGACTCTTTTATGGGAAAGAAATTAATTGGTGTTTTTCGTACTATGGGCTTATCTATTATGGTTGTCCTTTTGACGACCTTGTTTCTTCCAGTTATAATCTTTACCGATCAGATTCCTATCTTACAACAAGCATTAAATATGTTTTATCCAAACGACCCCTCTTAGGAGCGGTCGTTTTTTGATTGTTCAATTGCCTCAACCAATGTGTCGATGATGTCCTGTGCATCTTCAATTCCAATCGACAATCTCACTACCTGTGCGTCGATTCCTAACGACTCACGCACTTCGGAAGGTACAGTGCGGTGTGAGGTGCGCAATGGGTAGGATACTGTCGTTTCCACACCAGCCAACGTTGGTGCAATTTTTATCCACGCAAGCGTCTGAAAAAACGTTTCGATATTAATATCTTTCGCTAGCTTTATTGTCACAATCGCTCCATTACCTTGTTTTGAAACATTAGTCGGGTAATATACTTTATCAACACCAGCATTATCAGCTAAAGAAGAAGCGACTTCTTGTGCATTTTCACATTGTCTTTCCATTCGAAGCGCTAATGTCTTTAAGCCCCGACAAGCAAGCCATCCTTCAAAGGGTGTCAGGTTACACCCAAGCGTGACAACCTTCGCCTTTGCTTTTGCAATTAAATTTTTTGGTCCAACAACGACTCCAGCTGTCACATCACTATGTCCACCAATATATTTTGTTGCACTGTGGACAACAAGATCTACTCCAAGATCGATAGGCCTTAACAGATAAGGGGTTGCAAACGTGTTATCAATCATTGTTTTTAAGTCATATTTGGCTGCAAGGGCAACGATTTTATCAATCTCTTCCACACGAAGTAAAGGATTTGTGATTGATTCTGTATAAAGCAAGACGGTTGATTCTTCGATTTGCTCTTCTACATCATTAAGATTTTCAAAGGAAACAAAGCGAACATTAATGCCAAAATTAGGGAGTTCGTCTGCAAAAAGCTGGTATGTCCCCCCGTACAAATCATTTGATGCAATAATACTCTCCCCTGGTTTTACAACTGCTAATATCCCAGCTAGAATGGCCGACATACCTGATGAAGTCGAAACACCATCCTCTGCATTTTCAAGCTGAGCTACACCTTTTGCCAAATCATCTGTATTAGGATTGCTATAGCGCGTATAAAGATATTCTTTTTCTCCTTGATAAAAACTTTCCATGTCGTTTAAGTCGGAAAATACAAAGGCCGATGTTTGATAAATTGGTTTCGCTTTACTTACATTTTTCGCAATATCTTTTTCTGAAAAATGAACTGCTTTTGTGTTAAAGTTAAATCTCTTCTCTCCCATCTCCACTCCACCTTTTCTTCTATGCATATAAGTTTATAACGCTTGTACCATTATGCTTCTCTTGATTGTACATGAGCTATTATTATAGAGACAAGGGATATCTTAACTTTTTATAGTCTCTTTTGAATTAGTTTACAATGATTAATCTGATGGCAACTGTATCGTTCAAGCCGAGGTGAGCACTCACTTTTAAAATATTTAGAAATAACCGGTTAATACACACAATATAAATTCTGATACTGAAAAAAGCACAACCCTATCGGATTGTGCTTTAACGCTTGGCAACGTCCTACTCTTGCAGGGGGAAGC
>NZ_ANNK01000166.1 GCF_000334155.1 Halalkalibacterium ligniniphilum
CCGCTCGACTTGCATGTATTAGGCACGCCGCCAGCGTTCGTCCTGAGCCAGGATCAAACTCTCCGAAGTACATGGATGTACAAGTGCTGCAACAGGACGTTGCGACCTTAACCTGCCATCCATTTCTATCTTCAAGCTGACTTAGCTCTTCATTAAAAAAATTCATTGACGAGATACCTTGTATCTCTTATTACGCTTGGCTTTTGTTCAGTTTTCAAAGAACTGC
>NZ_ANNK01000167.1 GCF_000334155.1 Halalkalibacterium ligniniphilum
AGCTCCCTTTGGTCCGCTCGACTTGCATGTATTAGGCACGCCGCCAGCGTTCGTCCTGAGCCAGGATCAAACTCTCCGAAGTACATGGATGTACAAGTGCTGCAACAGGACGTTGCGACCTTAACCTGCCATCCATTTCTATCTTCAAGCTGACTTAGCTCTTCATTAAAAAAATTCATTGACGAGATACCTTGTATCTCTTATTACGCTTGGCTTTTGTTCAGTTTTCAAAGAACTGCTTGTCGTTTAACAGCGACTTTACTAATTTAACACATCGTTAAAATCGAGTCAACAACTTTTTTAAAATTCTTTTAAGATGTCTTAGCGACAAGAAATAATATACCACCATTCTTTCATGAAAACAAGCATTTTTTTAATCGATTTTTCTGTTAAAAAAACAGCTTGTCTCTAATTATACTCATTTTCTCAAAAAAAAGAAAGCGCCTCTATTAAAAAAGAAACGAAACCAAAGAGAAAAAGTTCTCGTTCATTGGAAGTTCCCACCTACACTGGGGTAAGGTCTGTGTCCTTACGCAAAATACCATTTCAAGCAAACAGAGCCGCCTCCTCGAGCGGAGACGGCCCTTTCTCTGTTTATTCAGTTTCACCTGACTCACGATGGCGCATCTGCGGGAATAACAAAACGTCACGAATGGAAGGAGAGTTCGTCAATAGCATGACAAGTCGATCGATTCCAATCCCAAGACCACCTGTTGGAGGCATCCCATACTCTAATGATTCAACAAAATCTTCATCCATCATATGAGCTTCATCGTCTCCCTGCTCACGTTCAACAAGCTGCTGTTCAAATCGTTGACGCTGATCAATTGGATCGTTCAACTCAGAGAACGCATTTGCATGCTCGCGGCCAACGATAAACAATTCAAAGCGATCCGTAAAGCGAGGATCGTCCGGATTCTTTTTCGCAAGTGGAGAAATCGCAACAGGATGACCATAGACAAAGGTTGGTTGAATGAGCTTCTCTTCAACAAATTGCTCGAAAAATTCATTCACGACATGGCCGAATGTCATCGTGTCCTTCACATGAACACGATGCTCTTTGGCTAGGGCACGCGCTTCTTCGTCCGTCATTTCTTTCCAAAAATCAACGCCTGTCTCCTCTTTAATGGCATCAGCCATATGGATTCGTTTCCACTGAGGCTCTAAATCCACTTCATACTCTCCATATTGAATCTTCGTCGTTCCGAGAACGTCTTTTGCAATATGGGCAATCAATTCTTCCGTTAACACCATGATATCCTTATAGTCAGCATATGCCTCATAGAGCTCAATCATTGTGAACTCAGGGTTATGGCGCGTCGATACACCTTCATTTCGGAAGACACGACCAATTTCATATACCTTTTCCAGACCGCCCACAATCAAGCGTTTTAAATGGAGCTCGATCGCAATACGCATGTATAGCTTCATATCTAACGCATTGTGATGAGTGATAAATGGACGCGCCGACGCCCCACCGGCGATTGAATGCATCGTCGGTGTTTCCACTTCAAGATAACCACGGCTGTCTAAATACCGGCGCATAGATTGAAGGATTTTACTCCGTAAAACAAACGTATCACGAACCTCTGGATTCACAATCAAATCCACATATCGCTGACGGTAGCGCTGCTCGATATCTTTTAACCCATGAAATTTATCTGGAAGAGGTCGCAGCGATTTAGATAATAGCTGGAAGTCTGTTACTTTTACTGAAAGCTCCCCCACTTTTGTTTTAAACGCCACACCAGTAACCCCAACAATGTCACCAATGTCAATGGAATTAAACAGCTCGTATTGCTCCTCACCGACAGCATCCTGGCGAACATAGATTTGAATTTGTCCAGTTAGATCTTGGATATGAGCAAAGCCTGCTTTCCCTTTTCCACGCTTTGTCATCACACGACCAGCCAACACAACCTCGTGTTTCGCTTCATCTAACGCTTCTTTTGGTTCAGCACCAAACTGTTCATTCATCACTTGAGCCGTATGGGTACGGTTGAATTTTCCGCCGAACGGATTATAACCTTGTTCTTCTAGCTTCTTTAATTTCTCGCGGCGTACCGCTAACAAATCATTTAACTCGAGCTCTTGGCTCATTACACAATCATCTCCTATTTCATAAGCTACCACATCTTTGTATCTCTCTATGTAGAAAAGGCTGTCCACATCAGATAGGCTGCCCTTTCATTTTGCAGGGCAAACCAAACCTGATGAGACAGTCCTAGTGCATCGTTTTCATTGGCTTAGACCGCACTCGCCGCTGCCGCTCTTGCTTCAAGCTCATCGACGAACGCGTATAATGTAGAACGAACGTCTTCCCTTGTTTCAAACTGATTAATTTGATCGCGGATTTTTCCATTTCCACGCATGCCTTTCAAGTACCAAGCTGCGTGCTTTCTCATTTCACGAACCGCCACCTTTTCTCCCTTAAGAGCTGTTAGGCGGTCAAGATGTAGCATACATACATCAATTTTCTCTCTTGGTCCCGGTTCAGGTAAAAGCTCGCCACTCTCTAGGTAGCGAATGGTCTGGTAAAGCATCCACGGATTCCCTAGTGCAGCTCGTCCAATCATGACCCCGTCTACACCTGTTTCATCAAGCATTCTCCGTGCATCCTGAGGCGTTTTTACATCTCCGTTACCAATGACCGGAATGTTGACTGATTCTTTTACTTCTTTAATAATGTTCCAGTCAGCAGTTCCTTCGTACATTTGAACACGTGTACGACCGTGAACAGACACAGCAGATCCCCCCGCCCGTTCAACCGCTTTTGCATTGTCCACTGCAAAAATATGATCTTCATCCCAGCCGATACGCATTTTGACCGTTACTGGCTTTTCAACAGCATCCACAACAGCAGAGACCATTTCATAAATCTTATTCGGGTCTAATAGCCACTTTGCACCTGCATCGCATTTTGTGATTTTTGGTACTGGACAGCCCATATTAATATCAATAATGTCTGCATTTGTGTTCTGATCAACAAACTTCGCCGCCTCAACAAGCGTTTCTTTTTCTCCACCAAAAATTTGCAAGCTTAGTGGCTTTTCACGATCATCCACGTAAAGCATGTTTAATGATTTTTCATTTTGATGCAAAATTGCTTTATCGCTAACCATTTCTGCACAGACCAGTCCTGCGCCAAATTCTTTTGCGATCAAACGAAATGCAGGGTTACATACGCCAGCCATTGGCGCTAAAACCACTTGATTTTTCATTTCAATATTGCCGATTTTTAACATCTTGTTCACCTCCGATAATGCTACTTACTTTGAAATAGCTCTTCTGTTGTTATGTTTAACACGGACAAAGCTCGTCCAAGAATGTAGTCATTTGGAATTCGATTGCCACGTTCAATTTCACCTAAAACAGAAACAGATATACCAACGGCCCTTGCAAAGCTTTCCTGGGTGTAACCCTTTAATTTCCGGAAAGCCCGTATTCTTCGACCCACGCTATCTTTTTCCATAGCTTTACACCCTCTTTATCTGCCAGCTCCCCATACACTTCTGTAATCGGCTTGTCGGCATGAGGAGAGACTAAGGTTGAATTAAGCTCCATTAACGGGACAATAACAAATGCGCGTTCCCACATACGCGGATGGGGAATGCATAAGTTCTCCATCTTCATATTTTCTTGATCATAGAGCAGAATGTCAAGGTCTATTGTTCGAGGTCCCCAGCGAATAGCACGGACACGATCACATTTTTCTTCAATTTCTTGCGTTACGCTCAATAAAGATAAGGCATCAAGCGACGTTTGAATTTCTACCACCATGTTTAAAAAAGGATCTTGATCCACATAACCTACAGGCTCCGTTTCATAAATCGATGAAAGCTTTTTGATGATAATGTGAGGATGCTCAGATAAATACAGGATCGCGTTTTTCAAAAATTGTTCTCGGTCTCCAAGATTGGATCCAAGAGCAAGATAAACGATATGATTCATGTACGTGACCTCTTGATTTCAACAGCAACCGAATCATAGTGACCGGGAATGGGAGGATCAGGTTTAATGACCTTAACTGTACATGCTTCAAGTGAGGAAAATGTGCGTATTAGCTTGTCTGCAATTAACTCTGCAATCGTTTCAACAAGCTTATACGGTTTTCCTTCTACGATTCCTTTCGTGATGTCATAAGCATCAGCATAATTAATTGATTTTGCTAGGTCATCGGTTGTCCCTGCAGGCTGCAGGTCTAACTCAAGAACCAAATCAACGTAAAAGCGCTGCCCCAGTTTATTTTCTTCCTCAAACACACCATGGTACCCGTAAAATTCCATCCGATTCATAAAAATTTTATCCAATGGTTTCACGTCCCTTCCCAAGCATCGCATCCATCATTTTTACCATCCGGCTCATTTCTTTCACATCATGTACACGAATGATCTGACACCCTTTTGCGATACCTAGACAAATGGTAGCCCCCGTACCTTCCACTCGCTCATCAACAGGCAAATCCAATGTTTTTGCAATAAACGATTTCCTTGAGGTTCCAAGTAATACCGGATAAGGAAGAGCCGTCAGTTCATCAAGACGACGCATCACCTCTAGATTATGGTCGTACGTTTTCGCAAATCCGATGCCAGGATCTAGAATGATTTGTTCTTCTCTGACCCCTGCTTTTTTACAAAGAGCGATACTTTCTTGTAGATCAGCAATCATATCTGCAATCAGATCCTGATACTGTTTGTTGTGACGGTTATGCATGAGAATGATTGGCACGTCGTATGCAGCTGCAACATCAGCCATTTCTCCATCCGCTTTTGCCCCCCACACATCATTAATAATGGAAGCCCCCGCCTCGATTGCTTTTTTTGCTACTTCCGCCTTGTACGTATCAATCGAGATCGGTACATCCACTTCAGCCGCAACCGCTTCAATTACAGGTAGAACACGATTCAACTCTTCTTCTTTTCCGACTGCTGGTGCCCCTGGTCTTGTGGATTCACCACCGATGTCGATAAGATCTGCACCGTTTTCAACCATCTCTTTTGCATGACGAACAGCCCGTTCTACGCTGTCATACTTTCCACCGTCAGAAAAAGAGTCAGGCGTAACATTCAAAATACCCATTACATAGGTCTTTCGTGTAAAGTCTAAATGTAGCTTTTTTTGTTTCACGGTCAAAGGTGTACTCATCTTCATGCCATCTCCTTCCTAAAGTTCACTTTTGCTCCATAAGGAATGCCTGAAAAGCTTGTATTGCTGCTGGAGCCACTCAATAAACGGTTGCTCTTTTTTAAAGGCCTGTCCATCAAATTCTGTCAGCTTCACAACTTCTTGAATCGAGTTTGTTAAAAAGGCACCATCTGCTTCAAGCAATGCTTCCACCGAGTAACAGCCTATTTCAAAAGGAATTTGATTTTTTTTACAAAGGGCGAGGATAAACTGACGGGTGATCCCATTTAAGATGCCTGTATCCGTATCAGGAGTATACACAGTGTCTCCTTTTATCCAAAACAAGTTGGAGACAATCCCTTCCGCAAGATACCCTTTTTCACTTAAAAAAATACCCTCTCTAGTTGGGTCATTCCCGATTTCTCGCTTTGCTAACAGATTATTTAAATAATGATGTGATTTTAATCGGTCTACACCTTCAGGGGAATTTCGGCGAAGCTTTAACAGTATCCCTGTTTTTTCTGTCCCCATTTCTTCTGGTATTGGTTTCATGTAAACAATCGTTGTCGGTTTAGAGTACGTATCGGTATAAAGGCCAAGAGGTCCAATGCCTGCTGATACGTTCCAACGGACGTACGCATTTTTTATGCCATTGGCGTCAGAAAGAGCCTGTAATGCATCTAGCACCTGCTCTTTTTCCATTTTCCAGTCGATTGATAAAGAAGCGAGTCCCTTGCTCAAACGCCGAAAATGGTCATCCAATAGGAATGGATGACCTTCGTAGAGACGGAAGGTTTCAAATAAACCTACCCCGTACATGTATCCGTGATCAAAGGGGGAGAGAGCTGCCTCCTCCTCTTTGATCACTTGACCATTTACAAAGAGGTACATACGGCTGTTTCCTTCCCATAAAACTCAATAAAATTTCGTAACAAACGTTTTCCTGCATTAGTCATAATCGATTCAGGATGGAATTGAACCCCTTCAATCGGGAGCTCCTTATGGCGAATCGCCATGATCTCCCCCTCTTTTGTTTCTGCTGAAATTTCAAAGCAGTCAGGTAGTGTTTCTCTTTTGACGATGAGAGAATGATATCTTGTTGCCGTAAAAGGAGATGGAACCTCAGAAAAAATCGTATTCCCGTCATGAGTAATTGGCGATGTTTTACCGTGCATCAGACGTCCGGCGCGAACCACATCTCCTCCGAACACTTGAGCAATCGATTGATGACCAAGACACACACCAAAAATTGGAATTTTCCCAGCGAAATATTCAACCGCTTCAAGGCTAATTCCCGCTTCATTCGGACTGCATGGACCTGGAGAAATCATTAAAAAGTCAGGTGCGAGCTTCTCGATGTCAGCAATCGTGACTTCATCATTTCTTCTCACTTCAAGTTCATGACCCATTTCACCTAAATATTGAACAAGGTTGTACGTAAAGGAATCGTAGTTATCAATCATTAAAATCATCTTTTTTCCTCCTCAGCTCTGCTTCCCTATTCTTTGCTTTCGCTCTTCTTCACTTAATTCTAACGCATGCCATAGTGCTCTTGCTTTTTTTAGTGATTCTTTATATTCATGGCGGGGATTTGAATCAATGACAATTCCAGCCCCAGCTTGAACATACGCCATCTTACCCGTACATAGCATCGTGCGGATCACAATGTTTAATTCCATATCTCCATTGAAGCCGATCCAGCCAATCGAACCTGTATAGAGCCCTCTACGCACTGGCTCCAATTCTTCAATGATTTCCATCGTTCGAACTTTTGGTGCCCCTGTTATCGTTCCACCTGGAAAGGTTGCGCGAATCGCATCATAAGCATCCTTCCCTTTTTGTAAGGTTCCCTTGACGTTCGAGACAATGTGCATGACGTGAGAGTATTTTTCAATGACCATCAACTCATCGACTTCCACTGACCCGTATTCACTAACACGGCCAAGATCATTTCGTTCAAGGTCAACAAGCATGACATGCTCAGCCCGCTCTTTTTCATTGTTGATAAGTGTATGGACAAGCCGTGCGTCCTCCTCCTCATCCTTTCCTCGTGAACGTGTTCCAGCAATCGGTCTTGTACTGATTTCGCTCCCGTACTTTTTAATCAAAAGTTCAGGAGAGGCGCTGACAACCTGAAAGGAGGGAGTTTGTATAAAGCTCATATAAGGTGATGGATTAATATTTCGTAACGTTTCATACACATGAAGCGGTGGAACGTTGAGAGGTCGACCTTGCCTTACAGAAAGGTTCACTTGAAAAACATCCCCTGCAGCAATGTATTCACGAATCTTCTCAACAGCCTCGCCAAAGGTCTCTTCTGAAAAAGATGTCTGAAATGGCGACGCCGTAGCGTCTGTTGCTTGCTGCAACGCCCATTCCTTGGACATAGCGTCTTGATTCTGCCACTGTGCTTCATAAACTGCAAGACGATTTTCTAAAAGGGGCGCATCCTCCGCAGCTCCATGCACGAATACCCACATTTTTTGTTCACGGTGATCGTAGACGAACACATCATCAAACACCATATAAAAAAGGTCTGGAAGCTGCAAATCATCTTCCGCTTCGTCTGGGATTTGTTCAATTTCCCGGACAAGATCGTAGCTAAAATAGCCAATCGCTCCCCCTTGAAAAGGCGGGGCATCAGATACGCTACCAGACGCAAAGGGTGCAAGGGTCTCTCGCATTAAGGAAAGAAGCTTTCCTTCTTTCGTTTCCTTCCCTTCCTTTGTTTCAACCGTTAATTTCTGTCCTTTTCCAGTGAGAAGCGCGACAGGCCTCAAGCCAATAATGCTGTACCGCCCACCACGTCCACTTTCCAACAGAACATGATGTTCCTCTTCTATTGATAGACGCTTGTATGTTTGAAACCAGGCAGCCTCCTGCATAGAAAACGATGTTGTCATGCAGGACCGCCCAGTTATAGGGTGTGTCACATGCTCCAACCCAGCTCACTCCTGCTCATCCTTAATCCTTCTTTCTAGTTTACATGAAGGAAGAAAGGAAGAAAAGCAGAAAAGCAGTCCTGCTTCACACATCTAGGACTGCTTTTCTATGGAAACTGGAAGCTATTATCGATCAGCTTCTATTGATTAGTCTTCAAATTGATAAAGTGGTGTACTTAAGTAGCGTTCACCGTTAGAAGGAATGATCGCAACAACTTTTTTACCTGGTCCAAGCTTTTCAGCGACTTGTAGCGCTGCAAAGATGGCTGCACCTGAAGAAATTCCACCAAGAATTCCTTCTTCCTTCGCTGCACGGCGAGCATACTCAAACGCTTCCTCTGTTGATACTTGAATCACTTCATCGTAAATGTCTGTTTTAAGGATTTTTGGAACAAAGCCCGCGCCAATTCCTTGGATTTTATGAGGTCCTGGGTTTCCACCTGATAAAACAGGAGAATCCTTTGGCTCAACAGCGGCGATATGCAAGTTCGGGAAGTGCTCCTTCAATAACCCACCTGCACCCGTAATGGTTCCACCTGTTCCAATCCCTGAGACAAAGCCATCTAATTGACCATCTACTTGCTCTAGAAGCTCTTTCCCTGTTGTTTCACGGTGAATAGCTGGGTTTGCTTCGTTTTCAAACTGTTGTGGCATGAAATAGCCTTCTTCTTTTGCAAGCTCTGTTGCTTTACGGATCGCTCCACCCATTCCTTCAGGTCCTGGTGTTAAAACAAGCTCAGCTCCATATGCACGAAGAAGGTTCCGTCGCTCTAAACTCATTGTTTCGGGCATAACAAGCTTTGTCTTATATCCTTTTGCTGCAGCCACCATCGCTAAGCCGATACCTGTGTTTCCACTAGTGGGCTCAACAATTGTATCACCTGGCTTTAGTTGACCAGATTTCTCAGCAGCTTCAATCATTGCAAGACCAATACGATCTTTAACACTGCTTCCAGGGTTAAAATATTCAAGCTTCAAATAAACATCCGCATGTTTATCACTAACAAGACGATTTAACTTGACTAATGGTGTTTGACCGATTAGCTCGGTAATTGAGTTTGCGACTTTCATGATTACGCCTCCTAATTCCAAGTAATTTCATTGGTTTTATTAAGATTATAATAGCAGACGTTTTCAGATAAGTCAACCATTTTATTAGTTTTTACCAGTTGCTACCGCTTCTTCATACAGCTCTTCAAGATCGCCTTTTGTAAAATTGTATACCTCATTACAAAAATGACAACGGGTTTCAGCACCACCATCTTCATCGATCATTTCACGAATCTCTTCTAACCCAAGACTAATGATCGCATTCGCCACACGTTCCTTCGAACAATGGCATGCAAAACGAATGGGCAGCTTCTCATGGATTTTAACATTGCCCTCTCCCAACACAGTTGAAACGATTTCCTCTGGAGACATGCCTTGTTCAACCAGCTTAGAAATTGGCGGCATGGAACTAAGACGTTTTTCAATTTCTTCGGCAACCGCATCATCGGCCCCTGGCATCATCTGAATCACAAAGCCGCCAGCAGCTAAGATCGAGTTATCTGGATTGACTAAGACACCCACTCCGACAGATGACGGTGTCTGTTCAGACGAAGCAAAGTAATACGTAAAGTCTTCACCTAGCTCCCCAGAAATAATTGGAACACTACCTGTAAAGTTTTCGCGCATGCCAAGGTCTTTTACAACCGACAATGAACCGCTTGTACCAACTGCACGCGCAACATCTAGCTTGCCATGCTTATTTAAGTCAAAATGTACGTGAGGATGGGACACATAGCCTCTTGTTTCGCCTTTCGTGTTGCTATCAATAATAATGGCTCCGATCGGACCGCCACCTTCGATTTTTACGGTTAGCTTGGAGTCACCCTTCATCATTGTTGCCATCATTGTACTTGCCATCATCGCTCTTCCTAATGCTGCAGACGCTGTGGGCCATGTTCCTTGTCTGCGGACTGCTTCATTTACCATCTCTGTTGCTACTAGCGCATAGGCTCTTACTTTTCCATCATATCCAGTTGATTTAATTAAATAATCACTCATGTTCATCTTCCTCTCATACGTTCTTTGTATAAATCATTTGTAAACCTTTGAGCGTTAAAAACGAATCGACCACATCAATGGATTCCGACTCTTCTCCGATTAGCTTTGCCAACCCCCCTGTAGCTATCACTTTAGGTTCCCTCTTTGCTTGGGCCTTCATTCGTTTGACAACCCCATCAACTTGGCTCACGTACCCATAAAAAATACCTGATTGCATAGAATTGACGGTATTCGTACCGACCACTTGCTTCGGTTTGGCAATTTCAATCCGGGGTAGCTTGGATGCCCTTGTATAAAGGGCCTCTGCAGAAATCGTAATTCCTGGTGCGATTACACCGCCCATGTATTGTTTCTCCTCATTAATATAGCAATAGGTTGTAGCAGTCCCAAAATCGACGACAATGAGCGGACTTCCATAAAGCTCTATCGCTGCCACTGCATTCACAATGCGGTCTGCCCCCACTTCTCGTGGATTATCATATTTTATGTTTAGACCTGTCTTAATGCCAGGTCCGATAATCATTGGCTCAAGCTTAAAATACCTTTTACACATTTGCTCCAAAGGGAACATAATTGGTGGAACAACGGACGAAATAATTATGCCATCAATCTCTTCAAAAGATAGACCTTGATGATCAAATAGTGATTTTACGACCATCGCATACTCATCTTCTGTCTTCTGTCGACTTGTGGCCATTCGCCAATGGTGTATAAGCTCTTCCCCCTTATATACACCAAGTACGATGTTTGTATTTCCCACGTCTATGACTAGAATCATGCACATCACCTTATCCATTATTGAAAACTCACTCCTAGTCATTATGAATGATAAAAATGAAGATGTCATCTTATCTCACTCGCAACGGACATGTATTCCATGTGTGTCCTTTTTTTTTGGTGGGTATAGGTATGCACAGAAACCAGCATGAGCGGCACACTCTTCCCACTGGGATGAAAACGAGTCCTCCGTTCATGCTGTGCACCATTTCAATTAAGGCAGTGTGAGCGACAAGCTTCCTGCTTTATCATCTTGTAAGTCCCCTTTTCCACAGAAAAAAGCCTAAGTAATGAAGTTGCTTTGATTGGAGAAAAAAAGTATTTTGTCTCACTGGACATGTCAATGAGGCTGGGACATAACGAACGTGTATGATTGAACATGCGAACAATGCACAACCTTAGCGGAGGAAATAGACGTAGACACCTGCGGATCAAAGGCAAGGGTGAGACCCCACAGTGCAAAAAGCACGAGGAGGTTCACCAGCCGCCCGCGGAAAGCGAAGGATATTCCCGAAGCGATTGCTATGCAGCAACGTCATGACGTTCGGATTTCTCTTCAATAAAAACTCTTTTGTCCCAGTCCCATGTCAATGCTTGGTATCGTATGAAGCGAAAACCTCTGATAATATGATTCAGTACGAAATCAGGGCGGCTGAGGATGAAAAAGATCGTCTTAAAGCGTTAATGGAGGATATCGGCAATGATGACTTTGAGCCATAGCAAATTTTCCAACGACCGTTTCAGGAACAAGCAGCAGATGAGGAAAAAACGGAAACAGGGAAAAAAATCAAGGAATTGTATGATGAAATATATAGGCTTGGAACAGAGGAAACAAAAGAAGTGCTTGCTGAGATTCGCCCTTAATGGATCAAGTGAAAGAGCAAAGCTCTTATCGCTTTGCTCTTTCAGTGTCAGATTTTATTTGTCGGTTACGATAATATACACGGCTCGAATCGGCCCATGAACGCCTACTACTAAATTCATTTCAATGTCCGCGCTGTTGCTCGGACCTGATATGAAGTTAATGCATGAAGGAATGAAGCCTCTTTCTTGTTGCATTTCATGAATAAAGGTCGTTGCTTGCGTCATTCGTGGAACAATTGTACTTTTTGGAATGATGGCAACATAATACGTTGGAAGTAAGCTGACCGACCTTCCTTTCCCCTTATTGCTAAAAAGAACAACGGTTCCTGACTCAGCAAGGGTCATGTCTGAGAAGGAAATGCCTACATCTGCTTTTTCTGTGATCATCGTGTTTTCATCACCGATATTTGGGTCCCAAATGTGAACGTCCTTTCCTTTTGAAACAGCATTGGCAAAATAGGATGAAATCCCGTATTCCTCAAACCTTGGGTCCTCCCAGCTAACGATCGATCGTGCGCCTAATTGTTCAATCACCGCTTCAAGCACGAAATTGAGTCTATCCGCGGTTGCTTCCTCCACTTGTGTATGGATTCGTGTACATTGAATTTTTAACAGGTCTACCAACTCATCTTTTGTTAGCTCGCTCAACACCTCTCGCTGTGGTTGCCGCTTCCAATTTGGACGTACGACATCTGTTTTTCTTCGCTCACGGCCTAACCGCTTCGCAACCTCGTCTAAAAATCGTTCTTGATTATGCACGCTCCCCAGCTTCATGACTTATACTCACCCTTTTCTCTTTTTTTGAACCAGTCTCTAAAGCTTTGCTTACTTGGTTCAGGGAAATCTCGAATGTCCGTCCATGGTTTGATCGGACCTGGCCCTTTTGATATTTTCCCATCCTTCGTAAAAGGTCCCGTCATGGAAGGTACTGCTTTTGAACCAAGCTTATAAAGCTTCGGGGAGCTTGCAGCCATCGCAAAGCCTTTCATCGCCAATTTTTCACCGAAGGTCCCTTTTCCTTGGTCCTCTACAATGCTTCGGCGATGTTTTACAAGTAAATCATGTAACGGAATCTTGACAGGACAAGCTTCTGTGCATGCGGCGCACAAGCTCGAAGCATACGGTAGCTCCTTAAAATGATCATAGCCTCCGAGTAGAGGAGATAAGACAGCCCCAATCGGTCCAGGATAAATCGATCCATAGGAGTGTCCACCAATGTGCCGATAAATCGGACAGACATTAATGCATGCCGCACAACGAATGCAATGAAGAGCTGATTGAAATTCCGTTCCTAAAATGTTTGAACGGCCATTATCGACAATGACAAGATGAAACTCATCAGGACCATCTACATCCCCTTGATCCTTTGGCCCTGTTAGCCCTGTAATGTAGCTTGTTAGCTTTTGACCGACAGCACTTCGGCAAAGCAAGCTCACAAGTATATCAAGCTCTTCCCATGTCGGGACAATTCGCTCCATCCCCATGACGGTAATTTGTGTCTTAGGGAGTGTTGTTGCGAGACGCGCGTTCCCCTCATTCGTCACAAGCGTGATGCTGCCTGATTCCGCTACGGCAAAATTACAGCCAGTAATCCCAATCTCAGCGGTCAAAAACTCCTCCCGTAACTGCTCTCTTGCAAATAAAGTTAGCTCCTCTGGCTTCGATGTAAGCTTGTATCCCTTTTTTTCAGCAAACGTTTCTCGAATTTGTTCTTTGTTTTTATGTAGTGCTGGTGCAACAATATGGGATGGTGGGTCATGGTCCAGCTGCAAAATATACTCACCGAGATCAGACTCAATTACTTCACAGCCAATCGCTTCAAGGGCATCATTCATACTAATCTCTTCCGTAACCATTGACTTCGATTTAATGATTTTCTTCGCCTTTTTTCCTTTTGCAATCCCCGTAATATATTCGTTCGCTTCTTCGGCCGTCTGGGCAAAAAAAACATGCCCTCCTCTTTTCATCACGTTGCTTGCTAGCTGCTCTAAATAGTAATCTAGGTTTTCCAACGTATGCTGACGAATTTCTTCTCCGAGCTCACGCCATTCTTCCCAATTCCCTAATTCTTCAGCAGCATTGGATTTTGCTAGCTTTAACCGCTCTTGAGCAGACACCATTGCATTTCTCATAAAATCATTTTGAATCCCTTGATCGACACGCCCGAAAAATCCAACGTCACCAAACTTCATTGGCACCTTGGCTCACCTCCCTTTTTTATCCTTCTTTGCTGTTCAGCACTTGTGCAATATGCATGACATTTATCGGCTTCCCTAGTCGGTCAATTCTTCCACCGATATTCATCAAACAGCCGCAATCAGCCCCAATCAAAACCTCCGCTTCTGTTTCTTCAATATGAGCAATCTTTTCATTGACCAATTGCTCCGAAATGGGCACCATTTTGACAGAGAACGTCCCTCCAAATCCACAACAGGTTTCCTTATTCGGTAAATTTGTTACTTGTAAGCCTTTTACGTTCTTTAATAGCTTCATCGGAGCATCCTTCACTCCTAGCAATCTCGTCATGTGGCATGACGTATGATAGGTCGCATTTTTTGTTAAAGCGGCTCCTACGTCTTCTATTTTCAGAACATCTACGAGAAATTGTGTGAGTTCAAACGTCTTTTCACTTAATGCTTTAGCTCGTGCCTTCCACTCTTTTTCATCTGAAGAAAATAAATGAACGTACTCCTGGATCATCGCCACACAAGAGCCTGATGGGGAGACGACATAATCAGATTGGTCAAATACTTGAATCATATGTTTGGCCACATTTTTCGCTTCCTTATGGTAGCCGCTATTATAGGCAGGCTGGCCACAGCACGTTTGGTTCTCCGGGAAAACCACTTCACAACCGATTCGTTCAAGGATTTCCACGGTATCTTTTCCTACCCTCGGATAAAAGACATCCGCAAGGCACGTAATAAATAAAGACACTTTCATTAAGTCATCCCTCTTTTCAAAAAGTCCTAAGCCAACGATTAATTACTCAATCTCTTTTCTTTTGGAAAAGGGGACGGAGCTTCAGTTCAAGTTGGTGAAACAATGAAGTCCTTCCGCTTTCGTTTCCATCCAAGTGGGAAGAGCGAGCCGCTCATGCTGTTTTTTGTGGAAAAGATAGAGAATAAGAATAACAAAAAGAAGATAGCGCTTTCATTTTCTTTTTTTCACTTTTTTCACTTTTTTCACTTTTTTCACTTTATTCAAGTGTATCATTTTTTTCTTGTTAAAAATAGGAGAGATTGGCGTTTGCTGCTAGAGCGCTTTGAAATAGTATGCTTTTCTTTCAAAGAAAAAAGCTGACTCTTTTCGGTCCCATCATGCGACCTGCTGAGTCAGCTTTTAAAGATAAAGCGGAGTGTTAACAACATATAGCTTAGTCATTCTTTTTTGGATCAATGCCCTCTTCTCGAGAGACAGGCTCATCATCAGATGGTGTCTCTGGAGTCATCTCAGGCTCTTCTACGCCACGTTCATCTGCATCCTTTTTGGAATTGATGTTCACTTTGACGTCAGAATCGCCGTCTTCTGCGTTACCAACAATCTTGTCTGCCAAGTGATGGTTTTCAGGAAGCTTGCCTTCATTGATGAGAGACTGAATTTGTTCCGCATCAAGCGTTTCAAGCTCTAGCAATGTTTTTGCGACAAGATCAAGACTTTCTTTGTTTTCCGTTAAGATTTGCTTACAACGATCATAGCTTTCCTTAATAATCCGTTGGACTTCAAGGTCAATTTCATAGGCAATGGCGTCACTATAGTTTTGTTCATTCTGAATATCTCGGCCAAGGAACACCTGACCTCCAGAACCTGAACCAAACTGCACTGGACCGAGCTTGTCACTCATCCCGTACTCTGTCACCATTTTGCGGGCGATTCCTGTAGCTCGCTGGAAGTCATTATGGGCACCTGTACTCACTTCCCCAAACTGAATTTCTTCCGCAACACGTCCGCCTAGCAAACCAACAATTTTATCAAGAAGCTCTGGCTTCGTCATGAAATAGCGGTCTTCTTTCGGAAGCATCACAGCGTATCCACCAGCCATACCCCTTGGAACAATCGTTACTTTATGAACCATATCAGCGTTCTCAAGCTTCACCCCAACAACGGTATGTCCAGCTTCATGCCAAGCGACAATGTTCTTTTCCTTCTCGGAAATGACACGGCTCTTTTTCGCAGGACCTGCAATCACACGGTCTATCGCTTCCTCGATATGAATCATACTAATTTTCGTCTCATTATTACGGGCAGCAACAAGTGCTGCTTCGTTTAGCAAGTTTTCTAAATCCGCACCAGAAAAACCAGGTGTTCGTGTTGCAATGGTCTTCAAGTTCACATCATCATTTAATGGCTTATTGCGTGCATGAACCTTCAAGACCTCTTCACGACCTTTTACATCCGGGCGACCAACCATAATTTGACGGTCAAAACGACCAGGACGTAACAAGGCTGGGTCAAGAATATCTGCACGGTTTGTTGCTGCAATGATAATGATTCCTTCATTTGCACTAAATCCATCCATCTCAACAAGGAGCTGGTTCAAGGTTTGCTCACGCTCATCGTGGCCACCACCAAGACCTGCACCACGCTGACGCCCTACTGCATCAATTTCATCGATGAAAATGATACATGGAGCATTTTTCTTCGCATTTTCAAAAAGGTCACGGACACGGGAAGCACCGACACCGACAAACATCTCAACAAAGTCAGAACCACTTATTGAGAAAAACGGAACACCAGCTTCTCCAGCAACCGCTCTAGCTAAAAGGGTTTTACCCGTACCAGGAGGTCCGACCAAAAGAACCCCTTTTGGAATACGTGCACCGATTGCAGAGAACTTGCGTGGATCTTTTAAGAATTCAACCACTTCCACAAGCTCTTGCTTCTCTTCATCTGCACCTGCAACATCTTTAAATTTCGCTTTTTTCTTATCTTCGTTCACCATCTTCGCCTTGCTCTTACCAAAGTTCATCACACGACTTCCACCGCCCTGCGCTTGGCTTAACAAGAAGAAGAAGAGAATGAAAATGATAATAAATGGGATGATCCCCGTAAAGAATTGTACCCATCCGCTTGTTTCATCGGCTGGAAGCACCTCAAACTCTAAAGGAGCACCGCCAGGACCAGAAGCATTGGCAATCATTTCAGCCACTTGCTCCGTTTTTAACACATGCGTTTGGAAAAATTCATCTTCTGCAGCACCTGATAATTGTCCGCGTACAAGATACACTTGCAGCTCAGGCTTTACGGAGAGGCTCTCCACCTCACCCGCCTCCAGGTATTGTTTAAATTGATCGAACGTAATCTGCTCGGTCTCAGATGGTTCTGCACTAAAGAAGCTAACAATCCCGACGATTACGAGAAAAATAAGCAAGTAAAATATTGTATTTCGGAATATCCGATTCATTCCTGACCTCCTCCCACGCACAATAAAGCTTAGACTATAGTATCATAACTGTTCCTTTTTTCACAAACATTAGCCCTCGTAAATTTCAGGCTTTAATACCCCGATATATGGGAGGTTTCGATAACGTTCTGCGTAATCTAACCCATAACCGACAACAAATGCATCTGGGACGGTAAAACCTGTGATATCTGGTACCAAATCCACTTTGCGCCCTTCTGGTTTATCAAGCAATGTCACAACTTTCACTGATTTCGCTTTGCGATAGTGGAAAAGCTTGATTAAATAACTAAGGGTAAGCCCACTATCGATAATATCCTCAACAATGAGAATATCTCGCCCTTCTACAGACGTATCGAGATCTTTTAAAATCTTTACCTCGCCTGATGATGCCATGCCCTTACCGTAGCTCGATACATCCATAAAGTCCATTTCAAGATGCGTATCGATTCGTTTTACTAAATCAGCCATAAAAGGCATTGCACCCTTTAGAACACCAATGACAAGAGGAAACTTATCCTTGTATTCTTCCGTAATCAAACCACCTAACTCACGGATTTTTTCCTGAATTTCTTCTTCTGAAATAAGAATTTCTTGAATATCGTCTCTCATAAAACTGTCGTGCGCCTCCTATTATGTACAATTCATGTCTTCATGCGTCGCTGCATTTGTTCAATGCTTGGTTCAAACGTTATTGCTAGAAAAGAAGTTGGCCCCTCAGAACGGGATTGCTCCTGTAAACGGTACAAACCAGGAATCCAAAGAATCTTTCCCTTCCCATCAGTTACAATCGGCCAACAATTTCGTAAGCCTTTCTCAACCTTTTCATCAATAAATAAACGGTTCACTTTTTTTGACCCTTGCTTAGTTTGTAATGAAACTCGATCCCCTGGGAGACGACTGCGTATGATTAATGGCAGTTCAAGGTCACTTACACTGAAAGAAAATTGAGCCTTTGTGTCTGATGCTTTTTTTTGCGTCAAAAGTTCAGCTTTGAAACGACCGACCGACGTTAGGAGTTCGCCAGGAACAGAGAGGGTTTGAGTAAGAAAAGGTATGGTATTTCGATAAAACGAACATTCAAACCGTTCATAGACCCTTTTTACAACAAGTCCTTCAGGAAGGTGCACTTCTTTGGACGGTGCTTTTCCGTTAATGAGTTCAAGAATACGTTCAATATGTATAGACGTATGAAAGGGTGAAAATTTTCCATAAAGATAATTTAATATTAGATGAATCATTCTCCTTTGTAAAGGGAGGGAAGCTTGAAGAAAAAGCACTCGATCGATTGTCATCTTTTGTTCATTTTTTTCAAGGGTCGCTTCTGACAAGGATTGTTCTGCTAATTGCAACAAGAACGTTTCATCATCCTGCTTCCATTCACTTAAACGTTGGAAGTGAACATGAGCCTGGGGGTTTTCCGCCTTAATAAAAGGAAGGAGCTGTTGACGAAACCGATTTCTCGTATAAGCCGGTGACTGGTTGCTTGAATCCCGCCGCGGTAAAATTCCAGTGTCCTTACAATATTGCTCAATTTGTGCCTTCGTTATTCTTAAAAACGGTCGAATCAGCGTTCCTGTTCCAAAAGGCCGTTGTACGGGAATTCCGCCTTTACTTAAGGTATACGAACCTCGAACTTGTTTCATGAGAATTGTTTCAATTTGATCGTCCCCATGATGGGCTGTTGCAACAAACTGAGCCCTCTTTTCAACCATCACGTCCTTCAACCATTCATAGCGGCATTCTCTTGCGGCAACCTGTATGCTATCACCTGTCTGCTGTTGATATTCACGTACGTCTAGCTTTTTCGTTACAACCGGTATCCGATACAATTCACAAAACCGCAAGATGTATGCCCAATCCTCGTCTGCCTCCTTTGCCCTGAGTTGATGATGGGCATGGGCTGCAATCACTTGGAGGTTATATCGCTCTCTTTCTGTATGTAAAAAGTGAAGGAGAGCCATGGAATCCGGACCACCAGAAACAGCAACAACAACCGTTCCACCGTCTTTGAAAAGATCTTGGTGTTGAATAAAATTATGAACGTCGTGTCTCATATCGTTGTCCGATCCCTCCTTTCCCAAACGAGAAAATAGAAAGGGCAAAGACTAATCCACCAGCAATTGCTCCTGCTTGTAACATTGTTTCAATACCAAGCTGGAGGCCAAGGATGTAATCGCCATCTACAAAGGCAAGCATTGTAAAATAAGCACGACTTCCTGGAACAAGGGGAATGATACCCGGGATACTAAATGTGGTCACAGGAACCCGATAACGCTTTGCCAACAGGTGAGCGATCGTCGCGCCTACAAGGGAAGCAACAGCTGTTGCGAAAACGGTAGACACATCGTATTCAGGCAATGTTCTGTAAATATACCATGCCACTGCCCCAATTATACCACCGAGCCATATCGCTTTTTTGGGAACGTTAAAGATAATTCCAAAGGCGACAGTCGCTATAAAACAAAACACGAGCTCTACAATCATCAGATGCACTCCCCTCTTTTATAATAAAAGCGCAATGGCTAAAGCGATCCCTGTAGCAATCGCAAGCGACGTAATCACACATTCAGCCCCTCGGCTAACTCCTGCCACAAGATCACCTGATATTAAATCACGAACGGAGTTGGTTAATGGAACACCAGGTACAAGTGGCATCAACGTTCCAATAATGACCTGATCCAAATTCTCGCCAAGTCCAAGTAAAACAAGACAGATGGCGACAATTCCACCAAGGAAGGCCGCCATAAACTCAGCAAAAAACTTCACTTTCAAATATTCTTGAAGTGTCACAACGCTTACACTAGCCATAAATCCAGCGAAAAACGCAGGAATGGTGTCGAGCAAGTCCCCGCCAAATAAATAGGAAAAGGCCCCTCCTGCCACACCTGAAGCGGTATGGACGAGAAGCGACGAATAATTCATCGGTGCTTTTACAATCTTTTGAAGCTTCTCAAATGCTTGTTCTTCATTAATATCTCCGTTTACGAACTCTCGAGACACTTGATTGACTAACGAAACTTTATTTAAATCCTGCAAGCGATCGTCCACACGGATCATTTGCATGACATCACCATTACCTTTTTCTTCAAACGATAAAAAAATTCCTGTTGTCGTTACAAAGCTATGAACATTTCGAAAGCCAGCCGATTTTGCCATTCTCTCTAGTGTTTCTTCCACACGATAGGTTTCTGCACCGTACATGAGCATAATCTCACCTGCTAGCATACAGATATCCATCATTCGGTCTGCCTTATTCATGGAAATGCCTCCATCCTTCACTGCTACCTAAATGTCACATCATTTGTCCAAATAAGTATAGGATATATACCAGTAGAAGAAAAGAGATGAAAAGAAAGATTTCCACTAAATTGGAGGTTTTTTTCCCTTTCCGTTTTTTTACTTGATGGCGCAGCGGTCGAGGAGTTTTTTTTTCAGGAAAAGAATGGCCACTTACACCCCGACTCATCGCTTGAATCATCGCCTTTCGCATCGCCTCAGCATCCTCAAATTTACTCTGAAGGGCTTTTACCATGACCTCTCGATAAGGATATAGAGCTTCTTTTGAATAAATCGCTTTCTTTAATTGAAGGATTGGCTTATCCATTTGCTTTTCAAACCGCCTCGGATAGTAGCAATTAATCATCACCATCACAATCGCAAATAAATCATAGGCAGGCTCTGCTTTTCGTGTTCCAAGCCCCCAATAGCCACGATCAAAAAATTCAGTGTACTCCTTAATCGAACGACCCATCATCGTCGTCCCACCTACATCGATCCAGCGAATCCGCGCTGGCGGACCAACAACGAGAAGATTATCTGGCTTTAAGTCGCCAAACACCCATCCAGCTTGATGTAACCGTTTTAAATCGTCGAGAAGCTGTACAATCAAAATCCCGACCCACTCTGGTCCCCGCTTTTGCATATAATAAATGAGCTCTGTGCCTTTTAAATATTCCATAACATAAAACGGATACGTACCTGTAATTGTCACCATATCATCCACATCAAGTAAAGAAGGCCCAAGCACCTGACCTTGAACCTTACTAAAATGCTTCAATACATTTACTTCCGAGGCAATCGCCATATTGTTTTCAGCAAGCTTAATCGCCACTTGCCCTCGAGCAGAATTGGCTAAATAAACGGTACCGGTTGCCCCAGAACCTAGCTTTCGCACGAGTTGATACGTTTGTTTATTCCATTTCCCGGTTAAACGCATCCCCCCTGGAAAATTACATACCTGGCTCTTCGAATAGCTGTTCTTCATTATCCGCCACCAAACTCCTTCGCGGGCTGTTTTTCACAAACTTCTCCAACGCAATTCGGAGCGCTGGTCCTGTAGGAGTAATCCCACCTGAAGAAAGCTTGTGAAAAACGCCGGTTAAGGCTTGAAGCTGTGGTGTCCAATCCAAGAGCCGATCGATCTCTTTTCGTTTCCCGGGAAATGAATAAAGAGAAAAACGGTTATCCCCTATTCTTGATGTCAAGCTTATCGATAAATCAGTTAACGCTTCTTGCACCATTGGAAGCTTATTTTTCATACTTGCACTTGTATCTATTAAGATGAGAACCTCTAAGTTTATCGTTTCACTTAATTCATCCACAACCTCCATGACTTGTCCTCGTTTTTCAGGAGAAAGACTCTCCATCTCTTGCTTTGTCCCTAAAATTTGTTGAAGCTCTTTATTCACAACCCCATGCAACGTCTGTGTCATCGCCTTTCGTGTCACCATTTGAACGGTTTTTGCCAGCTGTTTGGCATACACGATTTGACTAACTCCTCCTCCTGCTAAAGCAATTGCTTCAACCTCCTCTATCCCTTGTTGACCGAGGTGGTGATCATCAACGACTCCGATCACATTAACGGTTATCCCTTGCTCCTTTGCTAGAGCAGCAATGGCAACTGGGTCCTCACCTTGATTTGAACAACCATCTGTTAATAGCAAAATCTGTTTTAGTGTACCTTTTCCCATTCATCGGTCCCCTCCAATTCCTCTAGTTGGTACCATCGTTTACAAGGGGGAATGGATTTATACCTGTATTTATTCGTTTGTCGAACATTTCCTTGTCATTGTGCTTTTTTTCGAAGCAATCGTGGTGTTTTTTTATAAAGGGGAATGGCTGCCCATTTCGGTAAATTATGCTTTACTTGCGAGACGATGACGGTCATATCATCTTCGATTTGGTTATGCCCGGATCGGATAACGCGCTCCAAAATCAGATCTGCTGCTTCTTGGGGATCGTCTGTATCCAGTTCAGAGATCAAACGCTTTATCCATAATTCCTTGTTTTCAATTTGTTTAGGCGCATCAAAAATACCATCGCTCATCATAATGAGTAAATCCCCTGCTTTTAACTGCTGACTGACCACATCAACATCAAACTCTTGGATCATCCCCATCGGTAAATTGTTTGCCTCAATTTTAATTACTCGGTTTCCTCGTTTAATAAAGCTCGGTATTGAGCCAATCTTCAGAAAATTAACTGAAGCATCTTGCAAGTCAACCATCGCCAAGTCTAAGGTTGAAAAAATTTCATCTGTTGTGCGTAAAGAAAGCACCGAGTTGATCGATTTAATCGCAACCGTTTCCTCAATTCCTGACTGGAGTACCTTTTGCAAAAGCTGCAGCGTTTCATTACTCTCAAAATGAGCGCGCTCCCCATTCCCCATTCCATCACTAATAGCAATCGCAAATTTCCCTGAGCCAAGCTCAATGGTCGAATAACTATCCCCAGATACCCAGGCTCCCCCTTTTGCGACATTCGCCACCCCCATCTTGATTTTGTACTGCTTGGCTGAGCAAAATGAGATGTGACTATACCCATTTGGATAGTACCCTCGCTCCTCCTGTTTGACGACAATCGTTTCCCCTATCATGTCTGATAACATCGGGGCAATGCATTTTTCACTTTGTCCATGCCCATTATCACTTGCTACACTCATTTCAATTTCAATGCATCCTTTTTCAAGTCGGTAAATATCAATATGACCAATTTCTAGCCCTGCACTTCGTAGCGCTTCAAGCATTTGTTCCTCCTGTACGTGGTGTGCCTCCTTTTCTTTTTGAATTTCTTTTGCAAAGTCTCCCATGACTCTTGAGACACCTAATAATTGATCAGCCACAAGCTTGCGACTCTCTAGCACCTGACGCTTTAGCTTTTGGTTCACCTGGTATTGATTGTGCTCATGGTAGATGGCTTGAATTACTTTTTCTGACTTTGTACAATGTTTTTTCCATTCCTTCATAAGCACAGCATCTCTCACATGACCGTAATGCTCCGTTTCTGTCAGCAAACGCTCCATTGATTCATAGGTTTTCGAGAAGTTTTGCACCCAGCATCGTTCTTTTTTAAAGCACGTCTGACACGTTTTCTCAGTTACATTGCTCAGAAAATAATCCATTTCTTTCTCTATTTCTTCTTTTCCATCCTGTGAAGAAGGAGCAGAAAAGCTCGTGGAAAGCGTCTGAAAAAGAGTAGAGAATTGCTCAACCCGCCCTGCTGTTAGATCGCGGATCTTCCGTAAATATTGCTGTTGTTCCTTCGTATGCTCAACTGTCCCAGGGATATAACGAGAAAGCCTATCAATCCATCCCTTTGGCGTAAGGAGAAATACACCAATGGCAAGGAGGGATTCCATCATCGTAACTTGAATATTTGCCCCCCCTTCTCCATATAATCCAATAAGCATTGTACCGACGAGAAGCCCAAGGCCTACGCCTAATTTTTTACCGTCTTTTAAAAGACCACCTAAGAGACCTGCAAATGCAAGAAGACTCATTTGATAAAGGCTTGCTACACTCGCTAAGCTTAAGATCAAACCTGTCACAACCCCTACCGTTGAACCAATTGCTGCCCCACCAACAAATGCAAACAGCAGCACCAAGTACCTGGCGAATACATGCTCAGCCGTCATGCCGTATAAAAACCAACCGACCGTTCCAGTCATCACAGAGGCAAGTAAAATGACAATACATATAATTTCTTCATTTCGTAACGGCTGCTGAATTTTTTTGGCTGTAATTAGTGGAACACTTTGCAAAAAAATCATCGTAAGGATAAAACTAAGCCCTGCTTCAACTGTGGCCATCATAAAAGCGTAATTAGATATTGCCCCTTCCAGAATATAAATAATACACAGACGGGCAGCGATACTAGCGAGAAAGACGGTATATGGCAACATCTTCGTTCGATCCTTACGATAGTAGTCTATGATCTTTTGAACAAAAAAGTAGACAAACATTGATGTCATTAAAAAAAAGATGCCGTTGTGATAACTTGTCATCGCACCAAGCAGTAATGCCATAGCGGCAACAGCCACCTTGTCTCGCTTTAGGACATACACGGCCGCCAAAAACGGAAGAGCAAATGGCGTTAATTCTGATAAAATCATTGCCCGTCCTAGCAAAAACCCTACAACGATTAACAGAAGACCCCATTGAAAAAGAAGTGCTTGTCCTAATCTGACGCACCTGTTCCAAATACGCAGCATCTGACGATTGAATCGTACCAGGCTCCCTAATCCATTCCCTGGTCCTGTCAGTTCTTTTGTCAACTTCCCTATCATTTTCCAACACCACCCATCTCAAAATCGTGCTTTTATTAAATCATGATGGTTGTTAAGAATTTGTCAAAATGGCAACGGAGATCCAAAAATTTCTTCGACGGCTTTCGGTAAAAACAGAAAGGGTTTTTCAATTCCCCGTACATTCAATGGTTCTTGGTCTGCATTTGCTAAGAGATTCTAATGGACGCTGATGAAATGTGAAGAAAAAAAATAAGCATAAAAACAGAAGATAGAGGGAATGAGGATTAGTGGAGGAATAAATGTCAAAAAATAAAAAAACCTGCACATATATGCGCAGATTACCTAATAACATGTATGGTAGCGGCGGAGGGAATCGAACCCCCGACCTCACGGGTATGAACCGTACGCTCTAGCCAGCTGAGCTACACCGCCTTATGATTTGCTTTCATTTGTTGCGACAAGTAATAATATACAAGTTCTTGGCCTTTTCGTCAACCCTTTTTTAAGAATAAAGTTTCCCCTCTTCAGCAAGGGCTCCTGTATTTCTTGTTTTCCACATTGACTGAAGAAAGACAAGCTGTGCTTGTCTTTCTTCCACCTAATCTATTCTATGTGAGCAGCAAGTCTATCCTCGGCGGGCACCACGGCCCCCACGCTTTGATTCGGTTTGTCTTTTGATTGCCGTTAGCCGTTCTTCACTATCCTTTAAGAAGCGATTCATTTTATCTTCAAAGGATAACGTTGGACGATTGTTCGGGCGATTCCCCCGTCCCCCGCCATTAGAAGGACGAGAAGATCGTTGAGAAGATGATTGTGGTCTTGCAGGACGTTCAGGGCTGTCTTTCGTTTTACGAATGGATAGACCAATCTTCCCATCCTTTTCAACGTTCACAACCTTAACCTCAACTTCTTGACCAACGGTTAGAAACTCGTTAATGTCTTTCACATAATTATCAGCGACTTCGCTGATGTGGACAAGGCCTGTCGTGCCGCCTGGTAGTTCAACGAACGCTCCGAAATGGGTGATACCAGTAACCTTGCCCTGTACCTTGCTGCCTACTTCTATTGACATTGTAAAAATAGATCCTCCTTAAAATATCTGAGAATATTCATTTTTGCTATATTATACCCGAACGGAAAAAATGGTGTCAATCTGATGACGACTCAGGTAATTTAAATAAAACTTCGCCAGGCTTCGTTAAATAATAGTCACGACGGGCCACTTCAGCAATGTAAGCCTCATCGTTGTAATTTTTAATGTCTTCATTCAAACGACGTTCTTCAGCTTGTAACTGCTTGAGTCGCTCTTCTAATACCTGTTTTTCTTGCTCCTTTGCTTCTAGCGTACTCGCTTGGGCGTGCACTGTCACAAATGCAACACCACTTAAAATAAGAGCTAGAAGCCCAAGAGCTAGAAGCCGTCGAAACAGTCCACGCCGTTTTCGATTTTCCCATTCCACCTGCTGTTCATGCTGTCTGACATAGTGAGAATCGAGTTCCCTTATCGTTGAGTGTCTTTTTGTGACCATGGCTATCACCCCTTGTCTTTTTTCTTCCAAATCCTTTTCAAAAATCCTCTTATTTTTGTAAAAAAACGCGTCGCTTTTATGTAATGAGTGGTCTTCTCAATTCCTAGCAATCGGTATAGTACAAAAAGAAACCATCGAACCGGCTTCCAACCTATTTTTACAATAAAGTGAAGAAGAGCTAGGACTATCGATAATAACATCATACATAAGCGATATAAAAGATTCAATAACCACTTTGTCGGATTTATGATAAGAAAAAAGACCAGCTGCCTCATTAAACGGAAAAAAGCTATGGTTGCTCGTACGATTCGTTCAAGCATCGCTTGATAAAACTTACGGAAAAGTGCTTGATACGCCGCATATCCACACAATAAAGCAAAAAAAATGTAGATCCGTATTTCTCCCTGATTAACATGCAATAGAACATAAAAAATAAAAAGGCCTTGGATCAACCAAAAGAGGATGTCATTTATCGCAACGAACCAGCGAAATGAGGGTCCGCGTCTAAAAAAACGTCCATACGTGTCAATTGCTGCGCCAAGCCATAAGCCCATCGCAGCCATTGACAGCATCGTATTCAATTGAACAGTCAAGCTCACTTGAACAACTTCCCTAGTAAGCCTTTTGACTTGTCGCCTTGATTTTGATCAAGGTAAATCAAATCATAAATTTTTCCTTCAATTGATACGAGACCCTGTTCTACATTTAAATTTTTCATATGCAGGTTATGTCCACGAATCGAGAGAAACCCCATATCTGTTTCTAGAAGAAACTCTTCGTTATCAAAGCTTTCAACTTGTTTTACTCCTGTAATATCTAGTGACTTACGCCCTCGCAAGGTCAAGTCGTGATCTCTTACTTTGTGCTCTTGTCCCTTTGGTCTACCGAACTCGTAATGCTGGTCCATTTCGATTCCTCCTCACCCATGCTTTAATGCTAGTCTATGAGAAGGTAAGGAAGAATAGAACAAGCCCCCATCATTCATATTGATGGAGGCTTGCTATTTACCACTTGTTCAAAAGCTTTCTTTTTGACCAATCGGTTCTTCTTTCACAATTGTATACATCGTGTCTGCATCTTCTTTTCTTGTCGTTTCTTTCAATTCATTAACTTTAACGGTAACGAGCTTCTGACCAAAGCGAACGACAAGCTCATCTCCTACTTTCACAGCTGAACCGGCTTTTGCCGTTTGTCCATTAATGGAGATTCTCCCTTGGTCACACACTTCCTTGGCCAATGTCCGTCGTTTAATAAGACGAGACACTTTTAAAAATTTATCTAAACGCATTGTCTTTTCCCCTCTTTTCTTTTTCTTTAACGTCATCCCAAATCGCATCCAGCTCTTCAAGAGAAAAATCACTCAGCTGCTTTCCCTGAGCTTGTACCTCTTGTTCTATCGCCTGGAAACGTCGTTTGAACTTCACATTCGTTTCGTGAATCGCTTCCTCTGCATGAAGTCCATAAAAGCGTCCGAGATTGACGAGAACAAAAAGGATATCGCCGAACTCTTTTAGCATGTTTCCTCGATTGTCCCCTTTTACTTCGACCATAAACTCAGCAATTTCTTCTTGAAGCTTCATCCATACAGGTGCAACCTCCGTCCAATCAAACCCGACCTTCGCTGCACCCTTTTGAAGGTCATATGCAAGCATGAGACCAGGAAGCCCTTTTGAAATCGAGTCGAGAACCGAGGACTTGGTGTCTAGATCCCCTCGCTCCTCTTTCTTGATTTGCTCCCATGTCTGAACAACAGCCTCAGCGTCTTCAGCATGGCTATCCCCAAACACGTGTGGGTGTCGACGAATCATTTTCGCCGTAATGGAACGGATAACATCATCGATGGAAAACCATCCCTCATCCTCGCCAATTTGAGCATGGAGCATTACTTGAAGGAGAAGGTCGCCCAATTCTTCAGCGAGGTGATCATCATCCTCCTCATCGATCGCTTCAAGCACTTCATATGCCTCTTCAAGCAAATATCTTTTTAACGATTGATGGGTTTGCTTTTTATCCCATGGGCAGCCGTTCGGTCCTCGCAGTGTCCGGATCACCTCTCTAAGCTGATTAAAGTCTTGGTATAAAAGGACTTCATCTTTTACTGGAGGCACATAAACGGCTGTTAAATTGTTTAGCGTTGCCACACGATCCAATTCGAATAAAGGAACCGTCTCGATTCTTTCCCCTTTCGTACCAACAGCAGTTGCGATCGTTACTGGATAATCGTCTGGTAAGAGCTCCATGAGCGTTAGCTTCACGTCTGAAGCCACTAGCGCATCGTACACTTGGCAAATAATCAAATGGTGGCGCACTTGCAGCTCTTCTCTTATTAGCGCTGTTCCATCAACAATTTGACAGCCTTCAATGGGATCAATCCCAAGGGCTGAATACATTGGGTCTAGGAAGCTTTGACCACCTAAGACTTTTACGTTCACCGTGCCATTTTGTGCTTTCTCTAGCAAAAGCTGAACCGTTCGTTCGGCAACGAGCGGATGACCTGGGACTGCATAAGTGAGAGGGCCACTCTGTGCAGCTTTTATTAATTCCTCAACAATCGCTACATACACCTCATTAAAATGTTCATGCTTTTCATACATGTCATCAAAGGATGTAAACGATACCCCTTCTTGTTCAAGGTCTTTTATGACCGGATGATCCTTTGTACGTACGTAAAGGTTGGTTTCGGCCAGAAGATGCCGATACATTCCTAAGGGCAATTGCTCTAGATCGCCCGCTCCCAAACCAACAATTGAAATGGTTGTCATCGTTTATCTACCCCTTTTTCTTTCAGAAACCGTGTTTTCCATTTATGTAACTTCGGAATGGCTGCCCATTCTGAATCAGCAATAATGTTCAATTTTAACACGAGATATAGAAAGGCTATACCACCAACGACCGTGCTTGATAGCGCCAGTACAGCATCAACCAATCTCGATTGCTCGTTCAATAGAAAGGTCTCCATCACGAACCGCCAGCCCGCAGTCACCACAGTTAATCCAAGAAATGCCACAGCCACCTGAATCCATGGGGTTTTCTCTGAAAACGAAAAAGCCTGTAGGCGACGAAGAGCAAATAATTGCAGCGCAGCCATGATCACAAACGCAACAGTTGTCGCCACTGCAGCACCGTACGTTCCTAGCCATGGTACAAGAAAAACATTCATGATTCCTTTTGAAGTCAAGCCCACAATCATTATTTTTATTGGAAGATGGGCGTAGCCTAATCCTTGCAATACGGCCGCAGTCACCATGAAGATTGAACCAAAGAGGATGGAAATACTTAACAAGCGGAGAACGTTCGAACCTTCTCTATCAATAAATAACATTCCATTTGTCGGTTCCATAATCACAAGCAAGCCAATTGTGCTCGCCCCACCAACAAGTACGGTTAATCGAAAAGCAATGGTCCCATAGTGTATCGCCTGATCAATCCGTCCTTCCGCTTTCGCTCTCGCTAAAAGGGGGACGATGGCAAGGGAGAACGTCGTCGCTAATACCGTACCAAGCTGAATCAGAGGTTGCCCGCGATCGTACACCCCTTTTTGGAGCTGTGCTATGCCTTCACCAACACCTGAGATTTCCAAAAGTCGAATCATTGAAAAGGCATCAATAAGTTGAAAAAGCACAAATACAAGGGCAGTGCCGCAAATAAAAAGGCTCTGCCTCCAAAGTTCAACTGAACGTACAAGAAAGGCTGTTAACGTCAGCGATGTGGGAACAAGCCACTCACGCCAAGCCATCGTTCGAAACGTGGTAAAAAGCACGACTATAGCTACTACCCCACCAATCAATGAACCGATTGCAGCACCAATACCTGCTTGATAGCCATTCCCACCGATAGAAAGAAACAGGCTCACTAAAATCAAAATCATCGAAACACGCACAAACTGCTCCACAATATGGGATAGAGCCGTAGGTTGGAGATCACCTTGAGCTTGATGAAGGCCCCGACCCACCGACAAGAATGGAACCAATAAGAACGTGAGCCCCACTGCACGAAGTGGCGCTTGTAATTGAACATCCCCCATTAAAAAAGCAACGGTTGGTGCTGCAACAAATAGACCGCCGGCTGCAGCAACGGAGACAACGAGCAGACTAATAAAAGCGACACTGACCAATTCTTTGGCCTCTTTTTCTTTTCCCACACTCAATTGTTCTGAAATCATTTTTGACAGAACGACAGGGAAGCCATACATGGCTAAAATCATCGAAAACCCGTAAAATGGGTAAATTTGTTGATACACATAAAAACCAAGGTCGCCCGCAAGGTTTTGGTAAGGAACTCGGTAGGCTGCACTTAGCACCTTTGCTAGGAGCGCTGCAAGGGTGACAGAGATAGCTCCTTTCCAAAAACGAGTATGCTTTTCATTCTCTTGCACGGCTAACCTCCTTTTTTACAATTACTTAAATCGTTAAGCCTTTTGAGCATATATAAAGATGACTAAAGTATACCACAAACCTGTGAAAATCGAGTGAGGTGACACCTCTCTAGAAGGGAGCAGTCTTTGTAGCCTGCGCTTTTCGATAAGCAATGCGCAAGGCGCCCGCCTAGTGGCGACAAACGTCGGAAACGCTGACTAAAATAATTTCCGATTAGCCGAAAAAAAAAGGATCTAACTCGATTGAGTCAGACCCTTTTCGTTATTGCTCCATTTGACGAGCAAGGAAGCTTGCGGCTGTTTCTGCCAGCTTTTGTTCCACATCTCCAGAAAGGGAGCGCTCTTTGTTAAAGATGATGACTGCTCCAATTGGGTCCCCATTCGCTATAATTGGTGCGATGACATACCCTTTTAGATTTTCCACGTGTTCTCCAACAAGGTTATACTCCCCTGCAGAAGTTTGTAGCGTTGTTTTACGGTCATTCATAGCTTCTTCAATCATCTCACCGATGCTTTTGTTTGTATATTCTTTCTTTGAGCTTCCTGCTACCGCAATGTATGTATCACGGTCAGCAATGAGAACGCTATGATTTAAACTGTCATAAAGTGCTTCTGCATACTCCTGAGCAAAATCACCAAGCTCTGAAATTGGTGAGTATTTCTTTAATATCACTTCACCATCACGATCAACAAAAATTTCAAGTGGATCTCCTTCACGGATACGCAAGGTTCTTCTTATTTCTTTTGGGATAACGACACGTCCTAAATCATCAATGCGACGTACAATTCCAGTTGCTTTCATCGTTATGATGCCTCACTTTCTTCTTCAGATGTAATAACTTGATGGAAACAGAGGTGTAAGAAAATAGTTCTTGACAATAGTATCTTTCGTTCAAAAAGAACTATTCACCTATTCAAGAAATTGTTTTCTTTTCAAAGCCCACTCCTCCCCTGTTTTTTTATAAAAAGTGAGGGATCACGATTAGGAAACCGAGTTGACAGCAGATGCCTCCTTTTCCGCTTGTGGAAGCTGTCTTAATAATGCTTCGATTAAGTTAAGTAATTCCTTAGAGTTAACCTGCTTTGTCTTAATGTTTATTTTTATTTTATCCCCTGTCGTTCCAAGCACCACCTTCTGCCCGTACTGATGAACAATTTCAAACAACTTTGCTCCATCCATTTTAGCAGAGGCTTCCGACGTCAAGAGCAATGTGACATGATCTTTCGCTTCTATGATGCTTTCAAGTCCTACTTGCATGGCTAATTGCTTAATCAAGGTCAAACTAAACAAATAACCGACCTCCTTCGGATATTCCCCAAACCGATCATACATTTCATCCTGTAGATCGGTAATATCTTCAAATGTTTCAATCCCTTTAAATCGTTTATACATTTCAATTTTTTGCTTCGCATCTTGAATGTACGATTCTGGAATATACGCATCCACCTTAAGGTCAATTTCAATTTGAGGCTCTTCTTTTTTCGGTTTGTCGCCTTTTCGTTCTTCAATTGCTTCTTTTAGCATTTGTGAATAGAGATCAAAACCGACAGATTCGATATAACCATGCTGCTGCGCTCCAAGAAGATTCCCGGCTCCACGAATCGCTAAATCGCGCATCGCAATTTTAAAGCCCGAACCAAGCTCCGTAAACTCCTTGATCGCCTGCAATCGTTTTTCTGCTACCTCTGAAAGCACTTTGTCACGCTGATACGTAAAATAGGCATACGCCACACGGTTTGAGCGACCAACACGACCACGAATTTGGTAAAGCTGTGAAAGCCCCATCTTATCCGCATCATAAATAATAAGTGTATTGACGTTTGGAATATCAACGCCTGTTTCGATAATCGTTGTTGTCACAAGCACATCACTCTGACCCTCAAGAAAATCAATCATGACAGACTCTAGCTCTCGTTCATTCATTTGCCCATGTGCATAGGAAACACGCGCATCAGGAACAAGAGATGAGATTTGATCGGCCATCCGCTCTATATCCTCCACTCGATTGTAAAGAAAGTACACTTGCCCACCTCGGGAAAGCTCTCGTTCAATCGCTTCTCGCACAAGCGTACCATTATATTCAACAACATACGTTTGAACCGGAAATCGATTTTCTGGTGGAGTTTCAATAACAGATAAGTCTCGAACACCAAGCATCGACATATGAAGGGTTCGCGGAATCGGTGTTGCCGTTAACGTTAATACATCAATATTGGCCTTCATTTGTTTAATTTTCTCTTTATGCGTTACCCCAAAACGCTGCTCCTCATCAACAATCAAGAGACCTAGATCTTTAAATTCCACATCTTTTGAAAGAAGACGATGTGTTCCTACAACAAGGTCAACCGAGCCCGCCTTTAATCCTTTTAACGTTTCCGTTTGTTCCTTCCGCGAACGGAAGCGACTTAACACGCCAATATTAATCGGGTATTCTGCAAATCGCTCTTTGATCGTTTCATAGTGCTGCTGAGCAAGAATCGTTGTCGGTACGAGAACGGCAACCTGCTTTCCGTCCATAATCGCTTTGAATGCTGCCCGGATTGCCACTTCTGTTTTTCCATAGCCAACGTCCCCACATAACAAGCGGTCCATTGGCCTTTCTTTTTCCATATCCATTTTAATTTCTTCAATCGCCCGAAGTTGGTCTTCCGTCTCTTGGTAAGGGAACGACGCTTCAAAATCGCTTTGCTCTGGACCATCTTCCGAAAAGGCAAAGCCCTTGCTTGCCTCCCTTTCTGCGTATAGTTTTATAAGATCATCGGCAATGTCTTCAACCGATGACTTCACACGCCGCTTCACTTTTTTCCAATCGCTTCCGCCTAGGGCGTAAATTTTCGGATCCTTCTCTTCTGATCCGACATACTTTTGAACTTGGTCAATCTGTTCAACAGGAACATATAATTTATCATTTCCCGCATAACGGACGTGCAAATAATCTTTGTGAATGCCATTGATATCTAGCGTCTCGATCCCTAAATATTTCCCAATCCCATGATTTGTATGAACAACAAGATCCCCGACTTTAAGCTCTGAATAGCTTTTAATTCGTTCGGCATTTGAAAGCTTTTGCTTTCGTTGAGGTCGCTTCACCTTTTTCGCAAAGATTTCTTCTTCCGTAATCACAACAAGCTTTTGCATCGGCAGCTCAAACCCACCACTTAAGTCCCCGACCATGATCTGCGCCCGACCAGGTGTGAGCGCAGCGGTACGCTCAACGACAAGTGCCTCCACGGCTTCTTCTTCTAACACATGCTGAAGGCGCTTTGCTCGTTCCTTCGTTGCCGCCATAAACACCGTCGCATAGCCAGAGGCACTCCACCGCTTATACTCCGATTGCAATAGTTGAAGCTGACCGTGAAAGCTTTGCATCAATTTGCAGTTAATGCTCACGATGTTTTGTGGATTGGTCATTGGCACGTGACGCAAAAATAATGACAAATAGACAACCGGCCGCACCGTTTGTCTGAGTTCTCCCATTACATCGTTTGACATCTTTAAATCATGGACAACTTCTCCTTGTTTAAGGAGGGCAAGATGCCACTCAGCTTCTTCCTTATCCAAGCTTTCGGCCATTTCTTTGACACGGCTTATCTCATCAATAAAGATGACACAGTTGTCTGGCATGTACGAAAGCAAGCTATGGTGACTGTCGTAAAAATACGACATGTATTTGTACATCGTCTGAAACAGTGATTTCTGCTTCAATTGTCCAATTTCAAAAGCAATATGTTCATCTAGCTTTTCTTTTATTTCTTGTGCCTTCACCTTTTTTAAGCTCACAGCTAATTGCTCACTCAGTAGCCTTTGCGCTCGTTCATAATGGGAATCATCCAAGATAATTTCAGATGCTGGTCCAATATAAATCTCTTCTAAAGATTCCTTAGAACGCTGGTCTTCAAGTGAAAATGTGCGAATGGAGTCAACTTCTGTATCAAACAATTCAATACGTATCGGATCGTCTTCGGTTAGAGGGTAAAGGTCAATAATGCCTCCGCGTATACTGCATTCACCTGGTGAAGCAACCATATCCACCCTTTGAAAACCCATACGTACCAAACGTTTAACTAACGTATCAAGGTCACCGACATCTTCTCCCACACGAAACTGGATACGGTTTTCTTTCCATACATTTTTTGGTGGTAATAGACGACGGACTCCGGCCAATGGCACAATCACAATCCCATGGAAGCCAGCGACTAGTCGATTCAAAACATCTAATCGTTGCGCTTTCATTTCTGGACTAGCAATCGCAATCTCTGAGGAAATTAAATCATTGACTGGATATAAATAAACATGATCTGGATCAACAAGCTCTACCAGATCGTCATAAAGCTTTTGCGCTTGGTACAAATTGTGTGTAATAACAAGCTGTGGTCGTTTCGATTCTCGGTAAAGTGTTGCCATCATCAACGTACGAGCTGAGCCAGTTAATCCTGAAACAAGCTGCTCACTAATATTCGCTTCTAATCCTGTTGAAATCGCTTTAATCTCGTCACTCGCTCGAAAATAATTTTGCAATCCTAACATGTTGTTCCCCCTATAAATCAATACATGTAAACCTACGCAAACTTCTTTAAACTTTTATCGTTGTAAAAGTCCTTAAAAACAAACTTAATATCCTGTTTTACACCTGAGTGCTCTATCTTGACATCTTTTCTACTTGCTTCGAAGTGTTGCTTGGCAAAAAAGATATACAAAATGCTTGTACGCTGTACATTCTATGAAACTTTTAAATTTCCTTTTTTTCTGTTAGAGAAGGAGACGGAGGCTTACAGGATGACAAAACAATAAGCCTGTCGCTCACACCCCTTCATTAAAGGTTGCTCAGCGTTGCCTAACAAAAATCGTTCTCATCCGTGTAGGAAGAGCGAGCCACTCATGCTGGTTTCTGTTGGAAAAGGGGCAGAGCTTCAATTCAGGATGAGGAATGAAAGAAGCACTTTTACTTCATCCCATTTTTTAAAACAGACAACAGAAAAATGCTTTGGCTCGGAGCCAAAGCGTTTGTCCACCAGTTTATTGAATAATCGTATCCAGTTGATAAAATTCTGGGTTTTGTGTCAATGCTTCATGGCAATCCTCACAGATCACTTTGACTTGAATATCTCCGTTGGAATCATGCGTCAACATCGTGGATCGCTCATCTGACGTCAAATGATGAAAGCCCAAAATCTCTGTTGATTGAACAGATTCAAGTGAGCCTATCTTTACTTTACAATGCCGACAATGATAATGAATAGCCATTGGCTAATCCCTCCGTACTTAACAGTTCTTTGTACCATTTAGTATAGACGGAGGGATTATCATTTATTCAGATGCTTCATTTTCACTTATTAAATTCATTCATGACTTCAAGGAATGGTCGACTGATCCATTGTTCAGCTGCTTTCGCTGATAAATCGATCGCTTGCTCAATATGAGGTCGCTCCTCCGGACGGTAGCCCCCAAGGACGTGGTTCACAACAGATACGCCTGCTGGTGGTCGATCGACACCGACACGAATACGTTTGAATTCCTGTGTCCCTAACTGAGCAATAAGAGATTTAATTCCATTATGTCCGCCAGAGCTCCCTTTTACCCGTATTCGTATTTTTCCTACAGGTAAATCCAAATCATCATAGATGACAAGCAGATCCTCTAATGGGATTTGATAATAATCCATAAAAGGACGTACCGATTCTCCTGATAAATTCATATACGTTTGCGGCTTTAATAAGAACACTTTTTCTCCGTTTCGTATTATCGAGCCATAGAGACCTTTGAATTTTGTCTGATTCATTTCTAGCTGAAGATTCTCTGCACAACGATCAATGATATCAAATCCAACATTATGCCGAGTCCCTGCATACTTCGCACCAGGATTTCCCAAGCCCACAATTAATTTCATATCCATCACCTTTTACATTGCTTGCATCGATTCGTTCTTGATACGAAGTCTGCAATCTATGTTTTAGTATACCAATGCAAAAGGTATAACCACAAGGGCTATACCTTTTTAAATCGTTATTCTTCACTCTTGTCCTCTTCACCAACAACTTCAGGCTCTTGTTCCTCATCCTCCGACTTGTTTTGACCATCTTCTTGCTCAGCCGCAGGAGCTTGTACTGTCACAATGGTTTCTTCATCCTCGCTTGTGATTTCAACAGGGACCGAAGAGCGAATGTCAGCAACTTGAATAGAGTCACCAATATTCAGGGAAGCGATATCCACTTCAATCACTTCTGGTATATCTGCCGGCATACAACGGACAGTCACTTCATATAGAATATGCGAAACTATGCCGCCTTCCTTTGAGCCAGCTGCTTCTCCCACAAGCTTTACAGGTACAGATGTTTCAATTTCTGAGGTCATATCCACTTCAAAAAAGTCAACATGGACATAGTCCCCTTTTAACGGATCGCGTTGGATTTCGTGAATCATGACTTGATGTTTTTTGCTACCTTCTAACTCTAAGGAAAAAAGTCCATTTCGACCCTTTTCACGAACTGCTTTTAAAAAGTCAACACCTTCGACACTAAGCGGCTGACTCTCTGTCTTATTTCCGTATAAAACAGCTGGAACATACCCCTGACTACGAATATTTTTTGTTGCTGATCCTCGTAAATCCGTACGTGGTTTTGCTTTTAGTGTCGTTCCCATTTTTATCACCTCTATGTTTTTTTCCATTATCTCTTTCTCTTTTGTTCCCTTAAATGGATGATTTAAAACGAGAAATTTAAAAATAGGAAAAATGACAACAGCCTTATTAATCGAATAACGTACTTACAGATGCGTGCTCATGAACGCGGATAATTGCTTCAGCCATTAATGGCGCAACCGATAATAATGTTACCTTTTCAATTTGTTTCTCTTCTGGTAATTGAATCGTATTCGTGACAACGAGCTCTTTAATTTTTGAATTGTCAATTCGCTCAATCGCTGGACCAGACAATACTGGATGCGTGCAGCAAGCATAAACATCTTTCGCACCGTGCTCAACAAGGGCGTTAGCAGCTAGTGTGATTGTGCCTGCTGTATCAATAATATCATCAATAATAATGGCCGTTTTTCCCTCAATGTTTCCAACAATGTTCATGACTTCTGAAACATTCGGTTTTGGTCGGCGTTTATCAATAATCGCGATTGGTGCTTTTAAACGATCTGCCATTTTTCGTGCACGCACAACGCCACCGTGGTCTGGAGATACTACAACAATATCATCTAGCTGTTTCTCTTGGAAATAATCAGCAAGAATTGGCACACCCATTAATTGATCAACAGGAATATCAAAAAAGCCTTGGATTTGAGTGGCATGTAAATCAAGGGTTAAAACACGAGTTGCACCTGCTGTTTCAAGCAAATTTGCCACAAGCTTTGCCGTAATTGGCTCACGGGAGCGAGCTTTTCGATCCTGACGACCATACCCATAATAGGGCATAACAATGTTAATCGTTTTTGCAGATGCACGCTTTAAGGCATCGATCATAATTAAAAGCTCCATAATATGCTCATTCGCTGGAGCTGAGGTGGATTGAATTAAATAAATATCACAGCCGCGGATGCTTTCTTCGATATTAATTTGTACTTCTCCATCACTAAAACGCGTAACAGAGCTTTTTCCCATTGAAACGCCGATGCACTCTGTAATCTCATCTGCTAAATCCTTATTTGAATTAAGGGTAAACACTTTCAGACTGGGGTCGCCATATTTCGCCATTATTGTACTACCTCCACAATTTAATCTATTTTATTCGTTGATTTTACCATATATTGCTCTTTTGTTGTCTGTCTTGCGCGAGCAATCGACAATGCATCGCTTGGAACATCCTCTGTAATTGTCGAGCCTGCAGCAATTAATGCACCTTTACCAATCGTTACAGGCGCGATTAAATTTGAGTTACAGCCAATAAAAGCACCGTCTTCAACTTTGGTCTTATATTTGTTTTTCCCGTCATAATTGACCGTTATCGATCCACAGCTGAAATTCACATCTTTTCCAATTTCAGCATCCCCAATATAGCTGAGGTGGGACGCTTTACTTCCTTTTCCGATCGACGCTTTTTTCACCTCAACAAAATTACCGATCCGAACCTCATCCTCAATCTGCGATGCAGGGCGAATATGTGCGAAGGGACCAATTTTCACGTCTTTTCCAATTTCACTGTCATGAACAACCGACTGGCGAATCACCGTACCATTGCCAATTTTCGAATCTAGAATTTCCGTGTTCGGACCAATTTGACAATCTTCACCAATAACCGTTTCTCCTAAAATCATCGTTCCTGGATAAAGCGTTGTATCCTGTCCAATCGTGGCATCTGATGAAATATATGTTTGCTCTGGATCAATAATCGTTACACCTTCACGCATCCATTTATTGTTAATGCGACGCTTCATAATCGCTTCCGCTTCTGCTAGAGCGACACGGTCATTTACACCTAGCGTTTCTTCAAAGGAATCTGTTTTGAAAGCAGCAACCTTTTCACCTTGTGACTTTAGGATTTCAATGACATCAGGAAGATAATATTCTCCTTGTACATTGTTGTTTTTTACTTGTTTCAAAGATTCGAACAAAGCAACGTTATCAAAACAATACGTTCCTGTATTAATTTCAGTAATTGCACGCTCTGCGTCGCTCGCATCCTTATGCTCAACAATTCGTTCAACAAGCCCCTCTTCATTTCGAATCAACCGTCCGTAACCTGTCGGATCTTTAGCTTCTGCTGTTAACACCGTCACTTTTGCTTGCTCTGCTTCGTGATGTGCCAGCAGTTGGTCGATTGTCTCTGAGGTAAGTAAAGGAGTGTCACCACACAAGACAATGGTTACCCCTTTTTTTTGCCCTAATAAAGATTCAGCCTGTAAGACAGCATGTCCTGTGCCAAGCTGCTTCTCTTGAACAGCATATTTAACCTGTTCGCCTAAATGGGTTTTGACTTTTTCAGCACCAAAACCAACGATTGTCACAATTTCTTCAAATCCAAGGGCTGAGACTTGGTCAACGACATGTTGAACCATTGGCTTTCCGCAGACAGGATGAAGCACTTTGTAAAGCTTCGATTTCATCCGCGTTCCCTGTCCCGCAGCAAGTATCACTGCATATCGATTGCTCATGACTTCCCTCCAACTGTACCATTTTCCATTACGAATATATCTTAAAACCGTTACCATTTCAAGCAAAGATCAATGGAAGTTTCCTCACTGAACAAAGCAGGTCATACATGGGCACAGATCGTTAAAATAATGATCAAGAATGTAACACATATGATTTCTAATATTAGTTTTACCTCTACAAATTTAAGTAAGGCGCTTTCGTAACGGCAAGCGCTGGAAAGTTTAATTAGAAAACGTTTTTATGTTTAGAAGCTTAAGCAACCTTTAACGACTTGGCACCTGCGCTAGACAGGATTTGTATTTATACTTTTTTATCCTTCAAAAAAGACCTCACTCCCATAAGGAATAAGGTCTTACATGGATTTGAATTAAGAAGCACCAGCTTCTTCAAATTCAACATCATCTAATTCTCCCACCCGCTCGTATTCAGCTAGTACAGCGGTTTGAATTTTTTCACGTGTTTGTGAAGAAATGGGATGAGCTATGTCACGAAACTCGCCATCTGGTGTACGTTTGCTTGGCATTGCTACAAACAACCCATTGTTTCCGTCAATGACACGAATATCATGTACGACAAACTCATGGTCAATCGTTATTGAAGCAATGGCTCTCATCCGTCCCTCCGTATTCACTCGGCGAAGTCTCACATCAGTCACTTGCATGTTGGGTCACCCCCTTTTATCTTTGAGAATCCCTTTCATACTATTAAGATTTCGATAATCAATTGGTAATTCCTTCTTTGTTTACGATAAATTTTCTAATTTTTTTTGATACTTTCATTTTCAGGAATATCTAAAATATTCTTGCCTTTCTTTTTATAAGAAAAAACGAAACCCTTTGTTAAGCCGCTACAATTGCTTCCACTAGGCAGCACCGAATTTATGCCTTCCTTCTCTATAAGTAAATATCCGCCGGTAGAACCGGCGG
>NZ_ANNK01000168.1 GCF_000334155.1 Halalkalibacterium ligniniphilum
TTTCTCAGTTTTCCATAAATGACTTTTCTTCTGTACTTTGGTATGAATACGATGTGATACTTACAATTCCATCTTGTGTGTGATAAACTATTGTCACTCGACATGAGTAGATCTCCTTTCGTTTTTTAGAAGTTGGTTTGACGGCCATCTTCTATTATAACGATTGGAGATTTTTTCTGTCACTTTACCACTCTAGAAGTTTTATTTTCACACGTGTAGAACACGTGGTTTTAAACCCATATAATAAAAAACCCTGTTTTCACAGGGTTTCCAATTATTCCTTAATGAGAGCAACGACTTCGATTTCCACAAGGACATCTTTTGGTAGACGGGCAACTTCTACACAAGAACGAGCTGGCTTGTGTGCATCAAAGTATTGACCGTACACTTCATTGATCCGCGGAAAGTCATCCATATTTTTAATAAAGACTGTCGCTTTCACGACTGTTTCCAAAGAAGCACCCGCCTCTTTTAATACAGCTTTTAAATTGGCAAAGACTTGATGAGTTTGTTCTTCTACATCCCCTTGAACTAGTTCGCCACCGGCTGTTAATGGAATTTGCCCTGAGCTATAAAATAGATTATTGACAATGATTCCTTGGGAATATGGACCAATTGCTGCAGGTGCGTCATTCGTATGTACTACTTTCATGATTACACATCTCCTTCAGTGTTTGAAAAATTGGGCCCTTCCTAATCATTTAAAGGAAGGGAGCTTCTGACCTTTTTCTTATCGCTTTAGGGAACGAAGCTTCTCTAAGACATTTCCTGGCTCAACATGAATACTTTTTTCTTTTACATTCACTTCCGAAATTCGCGTTAATGAGAGGTAGTCTTCAACAAGACGCTCTTCGGAGCCGCGAGATTCTACAAGAACGCCAATCCCTGCCACATCGGCTTGAAACTCTTCAAGCAAATCCATCATGCCTCGAATCGTTCCACCGGCTTTCATAAAATCATCGACGATAAACACACGGGAACCGATCTCTAAGCTGCGGCGGGCTAGTGTCATTGTCTGAATACGCTTTGAGGAACCGGATACATAATTAATGCTAACGGTTGAGCCTTCCGTTACACGTAGGTCTCGGCGAACGATGCTCACTGGCACATCTAGATATTGACCGACTGCATAAGCGAGCGGAATTCCTTTTGTCGCAACGGTGACAACTGCGTTAATTCCTTTCCCTGCAAGCACGGCTGCAAAAAGACGCCCGACCTCCTGGATAAAACGTGGGTTACCAAGTAAGTCCATCATATATAAATATCCACCTGGTAATATCCGCTCTGGAACCGCTAGCTTTTCACATAGATTTGCAATTAGCCTTTTTGCTTCTTCCTCATCCATCGTCGGGATAAACTTCACGCCACCGCTTGCACCTGGAATCGTCAGGAGTGCGCCCATCCCTTCGCTTTCAAAAATTTCTTTAATAATCGCTAAATCCTCGCTGATGGAAGATTTAGCCGATTGATACCGTTCAGAAAAGTGGGTTAGGGAAATGAGCTCATGCGGATGCTGAAGCAAAAAATAGGTCATATCTACAAGCCGTCCGCTTCGCTTTAACTTCTTCATAATGTCCTCCAAGCAAAAACCGAATATTTACAAATAATATACCATTCTCGTACGTGTTTATTCAAGTATTCGATGAGGAGCTAATGAGGCGAACGGCATAAACATGGCTGCAAAACCCCCGTAGTCCATTGTAAATGCGGTGGACCCGAGATTCTTTTTGGACAAGACCAAATACAGTTGGGCCACTGCCACTCATTAGCACCCCATCCGCACCAAACCGACTCATTTGCTCTTTGATTTTACGAACCTCTGGGTACAAATCTAACGTGACGAACTCTAACCCATTATGAAGATGACGACAGATATCCTGAAAGCTTTGCTCCTCAATTGCACGAATCATCGCTTTTGTATTGCCATGCTCAATCTTCGATACGTCTACCTGTTTATAAATATCGGCTGTAGAAACACCAATAGGCGGCTTGGCTAAAATCACCCAACAAGGAGGCGGTGAAGCAATCGGTTGAATGATTTCACCTCGACCTGTTGCTAGCGCAGTCCCACCATACACGCAGAATGAGACATCTGAGCCTATTTCTGCTCCTAAGTCTGCAAGCTCCTCCGTCGAGAGACCAAGCTTCCAAAGCTGGTTCAGCCCTTTTAATGTTGCAGCTGCATCACTGCTCCCCCCTGCTAAGCCTGCGGAAACAGGAATCCGTTTTGTAATATAAATCGATACACCTTTTTTGATGTGATACCGTTTCTTCAGTAGCAATGCTGCTTGGTAGGCAAGATTCCGCTGATCATTTGGAACAAATCCTTCAGACACATCAACGATAATCTTATCCTCCTCAATTTCTGTTAAATCAATCCGATCAGCCAAATCCACTGTCGTCATAATCATTTCAACTTCATGGAACCCATCCTGGCGCTTATGTAATACGTCAAGAGATAAATTGATCTTAGCTGGGGCTTTAATTGATTGTTTCACTCACTTCACCTTCTATGCTTCCATATGCTTACGCTATTTTATCATTTGTTTGATAAACATACCACAATCGCTAACAGATCACATGCTGCCCATCCTCACAGAGAAGGATATCAAACCTCTATATCAGGATAAAGGTCACGCATACCAACAAACTCTTCAAACGTGAGACGGTTGCTCTCTTTCATGAAAAGCTTGCTTTGAAAAATCACCCCGTGTTTGATTACATTTTATCACTCTTGTGGAAATTTTCACTGCTCCACATAAAAAACGGTATAAAAAACAAACTCACCTATAAAAAAGTGCAAAGCGCCCTCAAAAGCTAAGCTTTTAAGGACGCCTTCTTCTACATATTGTCGCAACGATTGTCTTAGTTAGCGTTGTTCTCGATCAGCTAATTGCTGTTCCGCAAGCTCAATTGCTCGCTTCACCATGTTTCCTGCATCACGGGCCCGGATTCCGCCCCAGCCCTCTTTTTGGACCGTATCATAAAAGCCTAGCTCTTTTGCCAGTTCTTCCTTTAACCGTCCAGACATGATTCCACGCCTTCTGCTCATGACGCAACAACCCCTTTTTGAAAATCAATCGTTTCGACACGTATAGTATGACCGGATACATACGAAATATGGCCTTTTGGATAAACTCCAAAAGGCCAATTTATGTGTAACAATTCAATCATTTACATTTTCAAAAGTGACGTTGCGCCATCATCTTCACAGACCATCAGCTCAACTGTTTCTGTCAGAATATCTGCATAGCTATACGATACTCGTTCAAAAGCATTTTGCTGTTCATCTAATTTAATGATAAACACAGAAGGGTATGTTTCTTCAAGAAGTCCAGAACGCTCCATCGTTTTGCGTCTACCTCCGTTGGCCTTGATCGTAATACGCTTTCCAACATTGGCATCTAGTGCGCGCTTAATTTCCACTAACGTTTTTCCCATATATACACCCCACCTCGCTATGATTGAGTATAGCACGAACAAGCTATTTTGTCAAATAAATTTTAAATTATATCAATTGATTAAGATTGTTGTCAATGATTTAGTTTAAAATTGTTCGTATTTTTTTGAACCCTGCTATCTCTAGCTTAGTTTGTCTTTTTTTAAGAAAAATATGTAGAAAAAACCACTGTATATCTCTTTCAACGAATAAAAATAAGAAACACGCAAAGGGGCTTTTGTAGCTAGATTCTTGAATCCTATGCTTTCTAATAGCGGAAAAGGAGTTAGCCTTCATCAGGCTAACTCCTTGAACCCATTGTTATTCTTGTAAATCTTCGATGGAGTCAATCTCCATGTATGCAGGAACGACTAGACCAATTTTTGCTCCCTCTAAGTTTGCTCCAAGGTCCACAACGTCATCTTGGTAATCTTCATAGTAAGCAGCGTGTGTTCCAGGTAACCAAGCAGCAACCATTGCATCTGCTTCACCATTAGCAACAGCAGCCCACATAAAGCCACCTTCCATTGGATTCATTTCAACAGTGTAGCCAATGCTTTCTAATACTTTTGCAATCATATTTGTTGAAGCTATTTCAGAATCCCAAGCAACAAAAGCAAGTGAAATGGTTTCCCCGTCAACTGTACCAACACCGTCTGTCCACTCTGCAACTTTGTCTTGGTTATTTTCAACCCACTCTGCAGCTGCCTCTTCAGGCTCTTTTCCTTCATAAATTTCTACCATAATTTCACCCATGTCCTCTTCAGTCCAATAAAAATTATCAAGGACTTGATATGCTTCTGGCATATCCTCTTCTAAACCAAGACGTGCAATCGTATGAATGTCCTCAGCCGCTCCAAATACACCTTCTGGATCTTCAAGGTATTTCAAATCATACTTTGCGAACTTCCAGTGGGGGTTCCATCCTGTCACAACAATCGCTTCTTCATTTTCGTACGCTTCATTCAGCGCACTTGTCATCGCTGCATCTGAACTAGATTGTAGCGTGTAATTGTCTAGCCCATAAACTTCAAGAGCTTCTTCAGCGGCAGCCATAATCCCTGCACCAGCATCAATACCAGTGATCGTATAACCAAGCTCTTCCCCAACATTAGCTGCTGCCTCTGTCTCTTCCGTGCCGTTTGTTTCTGTGACCTCATCTTGCGTCTCTTCTGCTCCACATGCTGCAAGGAAAACAGTAAGTGCCATTCCTGATACGACGTACTTTAAGCTTTTTTTCATGCTTGACCTCTCCTTTTTTAATTGTTTTTATTTAAGAAAACGTTTCGAACCTTAGGGGCTCTGCATTCTCTCCCCCGTTATGACGAAACCCTTTTCTCTCGATTAAGGCTTTGTGTAATGCGGTCCAAAATGATCGCTAAGATAACAATAACGATTCCCGCTTCAAATCCACTTCCCACATTGTTTTGGCCAAGTGCATAGTATACCTCTCGCCCTAAACCGCCTGCTCCAATCATGGCAGCAATAACGACCATTGATAACGCAAGCATAATGCTTTGATTCACCCCTGCCATAATCGTCCCTTTAGCCATTGGGAGCTCCACTTTAAAGAGCTTTTGTCCTTTCGTTGACCCGAAGGCATCTGCAGCTTCTATAAGCTCAGTCGAAACTTGGCGAATTCCAAGATTGGTTAAACGAACGGTTGGAGGCATGGCAAAAATAACGGAAGCCACAACCCCTGGCACCATACCGATACCAAAAAAGGCCACGGCAGGAATTAAATAAACAAAGGCAGGCATCGTCTGCATGAAATCAAGAATTGGCTTTAAAATCGCTTGTACTACGTTATTTTTCGCCATCCAAATTCCAAGAGGCACCCCAAAGAGGATGGAAATCAATCCACTTGTTAGGACGAGGGATAAGGTTAAGAGCATATCCTGCCAATATCCGAGGTTTTCAATAAGAAAAAGACCAACTAATACAAAAACCGTTAAACCCCATTTGCTTCGATTTAAATAGAAGGTAAGGGCTGCGATCAAGAGAATCAATAGCCAAGAAGGGAAGAATGCCAAGGTCACACCTATGGTATCAACGATCCAGGCAATGACATTACGAATGGAGCTAAAAAGAAAGCTTGCTCCGGTCAACCAATCGACAAATGCGTCGATCCAATCAGCGAGTGGAAGCTGTGGTATAGAACTCATCGAAATCCACCTCACTTCCTGATAAGGCTCCAAGCACGGCCCCTCTTACAATAATACCTTTTAGCTTTCCATCATCGACAACAGCCAACGGCACTGCACTTGTAGACACCGTCTCAAGCAAATCATGCAACGGAGTTTCTAGCTCAACACGAGGGACATTCTCGTCAACAATGCTTGCAACACTATCTTTGTTTTCTTTAATAAGCTGTGAAACTTGATGCGCATGGATCATTCCTACAAGCTCTTTATTCCGTTTCGTTACAAAAATACTTGATAATCCAGCATCCTTCATTCGTTGAAGGGCGACGCGTGGTCCATCCTTTTCAATTTGAATCGTCTCTGGTCGAATCATGACGTTTTGCGCCGTAAAAACCTTTGAACGGTCCACATCTTCAATAAATTTTTCCACATAATGATCCTTCGGTTTTGTTAAAATTTCTTCAGGCGTCCCTACTTGCACAATTGCCCCGTCCTTCATAATCATGATCCGGTCACCAATACGCAGGGCCTCGTCTAAATCATGGGTAATAAAAACAATCGTTTTTTGCATGGATTGCTGTAAATCCAATAGTTCATCCTGCATATCTTTTCGAATCAATGGGTCAAGGGCTGAGAAGGCTTCATCCATTAAAAGCACGTCTGGGTCATTTGCTAACGCTCTTGCAAGACCTACCCGCTGCTGCATTCCCCCAGATAACTCGCTAGGATATTTTTCTTCATATCCTTTTAAACCGACAAGCTCTAAGGAAGACACTGCCTTTTCTCGTCGTTTGTCTTTGGCAATTCCCTGAACTTCAAGCCCATATTCCACGTTCTCTACAACATTGCGGTTAGGAAAAAGTCCAAATTTTTGGAACACCATCCCCATTTTTTTTCGTCTTACTTCGCGAAGCTTCTTCTCATCCATCCTCGCTAAATCTTCACCATCAATCCAGACACTACCAGACGTTGGGTCAATCAATCGATTTAAAAGACGAACCAATGTTGATTTCCCACTACCGGAAAGACCCATAATCACGAAGATCTCTCCATTTTTCACATCAAATGAAGCTTGATTAACCCCCACGGTCATTCCTGTTTCTTTCAAAATCTCATCTTTACTTCTTTGTTCAGCCAATAAAGCAAGAGCTCGCTTTGGCCGTTTCCCAAAAACTTTTGTAAGTCCTTCTACTTTAATTTTGGACACTGACTAATCCACCTCTTTGTCACTCTGTGTAACAACCTGACTTTACAACTATATCGTTCTTCTCATTTATCAGCAATTTCTGTATTCTATATATATCGTACTTATTATACGTACAGATTAAACTGTACAAAATTATCACATGGTATCCTTATAATTCCTCCATATTGCTTCAAAATTGTAAGCAAGCAAGCCTTTTGGAGGATCAAGGTAATTTGGTAAACTTTGAATAGCAACGTGTTGACTGAAGGGAGAGGCATAGCTTTGATAAACAGTGAATATAAAAAAGAGTGGCAAAAGCTCGAACAAGCAAGAGAGCAGTTTATAAATGAAATGTCGAACAATATTTATTTATATGGGCTCAGCCCGTCTGCAGGCAGGCTGTACGGCACGGTCTTATTTTCAGATCACCCCATGACCCTTGATGAAATGAGCCAATCACTTGGAATGAGTAAAACAAGTATGAGCACAGGCATCCGCTCCTTACTTGATGCAAACATGGTTGAACGCGTGTGGCAAAAAGGAGTACGAAAAGATTTATACAAAACCGAAGAGGATTGGTACAAATCTTTCTCCACCGTGTTTATTAAGCGTTGGAGAAGTTCAGTCGATAATAACTTACTTGCGGTAAAACAAATGCGAAGCACACTTCAAGAATTAGCTGAAACCGACAATGATGATTTACAGGCGACTATTGAAAGCGATTTTGCTAAGCTTGAGCATGCAGAAAAATATTATCATTGGCTCGGGGAAGTAATCCGCTTGTTTGAGAGCGGAGAAATCTACAAGCTTGTGCCAAGAAAGGATTAGAAAAGCTTGGTTTCCGCCAGAATACCGAAAAAAAGCGCAGGCTCTATATTCCTACGCTTTCCCCAGCCAGAGACGACATATCGGAGGAAGCCTTAGCTTTTCTTAGCTCCCGAACTCCTTTCTGTCTCACCCTTAATAAAGGTTTATCAAGAAAAACAACCTTGTTTTTCCTCCTCTCTTTATGACAGGGGGGAGAAAAGCTTGGTTTCCGCCAGAATACCGAAAAAAAGCGCAGGCTCTATATTCCTACGCTTTCCCCAGCCAGAGACGACACATCTTCTACACACAGCAAAAAACCTGTCACGGACTCACGACAGGTTTTCTTCTTTTTCTTCTGTTGTTATGGGCATACCGCGCCTCATGAGCCCTTTTGTTTCAATGCCACCAAGACCATTTTCACCCGTTATCGTATTTCGTAATACTTCCCACAAGCCGACCCGTTCCATAAAAGAGGTCATGCTTACCTTTGAAGCAATATAAACAGGATCAAGGGCATGGATATTCACACGTTTAGGAGAGCTTGCGAAATTGGCTCCAGCCTTAATTAACGTCTCAAAATGAGATTGGCATGCCCCGGCAAAAATAACAAGCTCATCTCTGTGAGGCTTATATTTCCTAGCGATTCGCACACATTCGGCAAAATATTTCGTATGGCGATACGCTTTCATTTCCTTTTTATCACCGCGAGATTTTAAGTACGCATCATGACCAGTTACCACAATAATATCTGGCTGTACCATTTCAATCAATGAACCAATTTGTTGGGGCATTTCCTTTTCCGTAAGGTGGACGCCATATACAGGTACACCAAGCTTTTCATACACTTCCGTACACTTCCGTAAATAAAGACGATCTCCATCAATATGCAAGACTCTGCCACGCATCTCGAAGTAAGATGCCTTTGTGGCATAGCCAGATGTCGCTTCATATTCACTGCGTTGCTTCATCAAACTATAGTCTTGACGAAAAAGGCGATAACAATTTTCTTCTTTTTCTTGCGCTAGCCTTCTCCGCTCACTGCGCTCTTTTTCATTGATCACAACAAGGTCATCAAATGGCGCATCTGCACATAGTCGCATCTCTTCACCAATAAGCTGCACAGCGTCACGTTCTATGGAGACAACACGAAAGAGCAAATCGCAATGATAAGAGGGCCTTGCAACGATATCTCCTACATTTAGCTTCAACGGAAATACCTCCTCCCCCCTTAGCCTATGTAGGGAAGAAGAGGAACGTTCCTATCGCTCCTGGACACTTTCTAGCGCATCACATAAACGGGCATACTCTTCAATCGTTAATGTTTCACCCCGGCGATTTGGGTCAATGCCCGCTTGTTCTAAGGCCGCTTCCACAACCGCTTTGTTGTCCTTACCCATAAGATTATGAATGAGATTATTTAATAAGGTCTTTCGACGATTGGCAAAGCTCGCCCGAATGATCTCGAAAAAATAGCGCTCATTTCTTACTTTTACAGGGGGCTCCTCCCGTAATGTCAACTTTAGCACAGCAGAGTCCACATTAGGTTGCGGTACAAATACCGTTTTCGGAACTGTAAGCACCTTTTCGGCTTTTGCGTAATATTGCGCAGCAATAGACAAGGATCCGTACTCCTTCGTCCCAGGTTTTGCAGCAATACGTTCTGCTACCTCCGCTTGAATCATGACAACAATCCCTCGGATCGGCAAGCGCTCCTCCAATAACTTCATGAGAATAGGTGTTGTCACATAGTACGGTAAATTCGCCACAACCATTACATCCTGACCGTCTTCAAAATACTGACTCATGACTTGACGAACATCCGCCTTTAGGACGTCAGAGTGAACAATCGTTGCATGGGGGTACGGTGATAACGTATCAGCCAATACAGGAAGTAGGCGCTGATCAATTTCAAAAGCAACGACCTTCTTCACCTGTTTTGCTAGCTGTTCGGTAAGCGCCCCGATTCCAGGACCAATTTCAATGGCACCTGATTCTGGCGACAATTCTGCTACATCGACAATATTGCGCAAAACATTTGTATCAATTAAAAAATTCTGCCCTAAGCTTTTTTTGAACGTGAAATTATACTTCTTCAAAATTTCCTTCGTCCGATTTGGGGTCGCAATGTCTTTAGTCATGCTGCTCCTCCTCTAACACTTGGCCGATGGCTTGCCCGAACTCAGCTTTACTTATTTGAAACATTTGCAGCCGTTTGTGGAGTGTTTTCCCATTCGCATAGCCAATGTTTAATCGCTCCCCTAGTCGCTCCCGCCTTTTCTTTGCCATTGGACCAGCAACTAAGCCCACAGCTTGCAAATCAAGCCATGTGATGGTTTCCTCTGTTTGTATCATTTCCTGTTGCACATGCTTTAACGCTTCACGGATTGCTTCTGGAGATGCATTTTCAACCCCAAGGTCATCTCCCTTTTTCGAGATGGCTTCACGTTTTGGTAAAAAAGCATGTTTACAGCCTGGCACACGCTCACTGACGATCCGACGAATCCGTTCACCAGGGTAATCAGGATCGGTTAAGATAATCACCCCACGCCGTTCTTGAGCAAGGGCAATCCGTTTTATCACCTCTTCATTCACCGCAGAGCCGTTCGTTTCAATTGTATCCGCATCAACCGCCCGTTGGATCGCAATCGTATCGTCACGACCCTCCACAACGATAATCTCCCTAACCTTCATGCGTTCCTCCTTAAAACCTTTCGCGAGCAAGCTCGCCACATATGGAATGGAAACAAACTTGCAATGAATCTAAGCACCACTTCATTAAGGTGGTGTGAGAGACACTCTTCTTGTTTCGCCATCCTCTGCAAGCTCCGCCCCTTTACCTGGGCAAAAGCTTAGCGCCTACCAGATACCTTCAAATCGAGCATTTATTTATCGTTTTTCCTTATCTTAATCGAAGATTGCAAATCGGCGGGCGTTTCTAGTTTTTCTTACTCCCCTTCGACCAGCTCTCTACGAAAAAAACAGCGACACTTTTCTGATTCCTCTATTGTAGCGTTTTTTTAAACACAAGAAAAGCACAGCGCAAAAAATGCCCTGTGCTCTGAGCTCTGGTTTAATTTAGAATGGTGATTTTAACCGTTCTTCGTCCCCAACGCTGAGCTTCAGCCTTTGTTGGCATGTGAAGATCAATTTTGTGGCCACGGATCGCACCACCTGTATCACCAGCAATCGCCGTTCCATACCCTTCGACGTGGACACGAGTGCCAAGCGGAATGACACTTGGGTCGACTGCGATGACCTTCGCATGACGATTATTATTTAAATTAATTCCTGTAGCTGTGATCCCGCTGCAGCCAGCGCAATTGGCTGTATATGCGGTTGCGGTAACGCTCAATGTTCTTCCACTTGGTGTACTCGATGAGCTTGCAGCGCTAGCACTACGAGAAACATTGGTAGCAGCCGGTCGTGTCCCAACTGCGACGACACGGTCTTCACTTTCCCTGACCGTTTCTGTTTTTACAAGCTCGCGGGAAACTTCTTTCCCATCTTCTAGCGTCACTTCATAGTGCTTCTCAACACGGCCTTCTTTTCCAGAATCAATGACTTTTTCTTTGCCACTTTCAAGCTTGTCATCTTTACGAGTCACTGTTGCAAAAGCAACAGATTCTTCCACTACATCGGTGACTTTTTCTACCCGAATGACTCGAATATCTGTTTGTTCATCGATCCGCGCATCCAATTCAGGTTCAACGCGGTCAAGCTCGCCCAATTCTAAATCTTCTCTCTCTAAAAAGTCAGCGACAGTAGTCGAAGTTGTCCATACTTCACGTTTTTTACCATCACTTATGAGCTCAACTTGAAAAGCAGATTCATAGACTAGATTCATCTCATCTGTAATAGCTGTTGTTAGGCTAGGTTGAAGATAATCTTTCTCCGTATGTGCAATCTCTAACTCTTTTATTAGTTCTTCTACATTGTTTGCTGTTGTCCACACTGTTCGCTCTTCTCCGTCTATCTTGACAAAGATTTGCTTCGCAGGCTTCCAAGCAATCGTCATATTCCCTATAATCTCGGAATCTAAGGCAGGTTCAATCAGATCATGATTTTGGACATCCCACGCTTGCTCTTCCATAAGCTCCCCAACAGTTGAAGCATGTGTTTGCACGACCACTTCTTCTTCACCTTCTAAGGCGACGGTGACTGTTGCCTTCGTTGTCTCGTACACCGCATAACCGATGATGGCGGCAAAAAGAATGAGGCTCATGAGAGAGATGACGAACTTCTTTCCAGGACGAGGTCCGGAAACAAGTTTGCGTATGTTCACTTCCATGTCATGGATTCCTCCTTCGTAACGACCGAATTATATCCATAGCACCTCCCATTTGTCAACTCATTCATTTGTTACTTTCTTCCGCAGTGTCCTTATTATCCATAAATTTTAGCGGAAAGAAAATAAAAACTTCTCGACACGTTCAATCTATGTAAAGGCCTAGTCCTGTAGAACGGATACGAATGCCTAAATTTTTATACACATCTCGTCAACAAGCGACATACTCCCTTATCGATTTATGCCAAAACATTTTTTTGCATTTTCAGTCGTTTTTTTAGCAAGCTCTTCATAGCTTATTTCTTTCAGCGCCGCAATTTCTTCAGCTACAAGCTTTACGTACGCCGGTTCATTTCGTTTTCCTCTGTACGGGTGGGGCGCAAGATATGGACAGTCTGTTTCGATAAGCAAGCGTTCAAGTGGAACCGCCTTTGCCACTTCCTTAGGACGCTTTGCATTTTTAAACGTAACTGGCCCACCTAGGGAAATGTAAAAATTCATTTTTAAACATTCCGTGGCGATTTCCACGCTCCCGCCAAAGCAATGCATAATGCCTCCTACCTCTTTTGCATCTTCCTCTTTTAAGAGATCGACGATGTCTTGATCGGCCTCACGGTTATGAATAATGATTGGCAAGTTCACCTTTTTCGCAAGTCTGATTTGCTTGCGGAACACTTCTTTTTGAACATCCTTGGGCGACTTCTCCCAATAATAATCTAAACCCATTTCTCCTAAGGCAACAACTTTGGGATGTGTGGCTAGCTCCTCAAGCCAAGCAAGATGATCGTCAGTCATATCGATCGCTTCAACAGGATGCCAACCCACCGCTGCATAAAGAAAATCATAGGATTCGGCGAGATGCAAGGCCCCTTTAATGGTTTTTTCATCAAATCCAACAACGACCATCCCTTCCACACCAGCTTGCTGTGCACGCTCAATCACATCTTTTACATCACCTTCAAATTGATCTGCATTTAAATGGACATGGGTGTCAAATAACATCTCAAGGCCTCCAACTTTCTATTTTGCTTGTACTTTACTAAACAACAAGATGAAAAAGCAAGTTGTAACATCTATTTAATATTTCAGAATAACGAAGGGGCTGGGACAAAAGAGTTTTTATTGATGAGACATCCGAACGTCATGATCGCTGCTGCATAGCATTTACTTCGGAAATATACTTCGCTAAGGTTATGCATTGTTCTCATTTTCAATCATACACGTTCGTTATGTCCCAGCCCTTTTATCGTTTTATTTTACTTGTGCACCATTCGGTAAGCTACCATCAATTGTAGCAAGCTGAAGCTTTTTCCCTTTTGAACCCGCTAAAATCATACCTTGAGACAGCTCTCCACGAAGCTTCACAGGCTTTAGGTTTGTCACACAAATTACTTTTTTTCCGACTAATTCTTCTGGAGAATAATATTTTGCAATACCTGAAACCACTTGTCGCTTTTCATAGCCTAGGTCGAGCTGAATTTTAAGCAACCGATCGGCGCCTTCCACAGGCTCAGCCTTTATGACTTCTGCTACCCGAAGCTCCACTTTTGAAAAATCGTCAATCGTAATCTCATCAACTTCAGGCACGTCATCCTTTTGTTCTTCTTTCACCGTCGTTTTGCCCATCAACCCTTTAATATGGGCAATTTCCTCTCCCGCTTCAAGGCGTGGAAAAATTGGTTCTCCCTTTTCAACTTTTGTTCCGCCAGGGATTTGCCCAAAAGCACGGAGGGATTCCCATGTAGTGATACGCTCATCTAGTCCCAGCTGAGCCCACATTCGCTTCGGCGTCTCGGTCAGAAACGGTTGAATGAGAATGGAAACGTAGCGAAGTGATTCCGCAAGATGATACATACAGGCCTCAAGCTGTTCCCGTTTTGCCGCATCCTTTGCCAGCAGCCATGGCTGCGTTTCATCAATGTACTTATTGGTCCGACTCACAAGTTGCCAAATCGCCGTAAGTGCTACAGAAAACTCCATCTCTTCCATAGCATTCTCTACTTTTTCAACCGTTGCCTGAACAAGATCGACCAAGTCACGATCAAACGGCGTTCCATCCTTTATATACGCTGGAAGGGTACCATCAAAATATTTATTAATCATCGCTACTGTACGGTTTAGCAGATTGCCCAGATCATTCGCAAGGTCATAATTCACCCGTTCCACAAAGGCTTCAGGTGTAAAGACCCCATCTGATCCAAATGGAACTTCACGCAATAAATAATAGCGAAGGGCATCAAGTCCATATCGATCAATTAAAGGTACAGGATCGACCACATTCCCTTTTGATTTTGACATTTTTCCATCCTTCATCAGAAGCCATCCATGCCCAAAAACTTTTTTCGGCAAAGGCAAATCAAGAGCCATTAACATAATCGGCCAGTAAATTGTATGAAAGCGAACAATTTCCTTTCCAACTAAATGAACATCTGCAGGCCAATATTTTTGGTATTTTTCATCATTTTCTTGTCCATAGCCAAGTGCCGTAATGTAGTTTGAAAGCGCGTCAATCCACACATAAACGACATGCTTTGGATTGCTCGGTACTTGAACCCCCCACGTAAAGGACGTTCTTGAGACCGCCAAGTCTTCTAGCCCCGGTTTAATAAAATTGTTAATCATTTCATTTTTTCGCGATTCAGGCTGAATAAACTCTGGGTTTTCTTCATAAAATTTCAGCAGCCGATCTGCATACTTGCTCATTCGGAAGAAATAAGACTGTTCCCGAACCTTTTCAACAGGATGCCCACTATCAGGACTCTTTCCACCAATGATCGCACCTTTTTCATTATAGATAGGGTCGACCAATTGTCTTTCCGCATAAAAGGTTTCATCAGGAATGGAGTACCAGCCCTCATATTCATCAAGGTAAATATCGCCTTGCTCTAACAAGCGTTCAAAAATTTGTGCCACAACCTCTTTATGCCGGTCCTCTGTCGTCCGAATAAAATCATCGTACGAAATATCGAGTTTTTTCCACAAATCCTGAATTCCTCTTACTATCCCGTCAACGAATTCCTGTGGTGTTTGGCCCTTCGCTGCTGCTTTTTGTTCAATTTTTTGTCCATGCTCATCTGTCCCTGTTAAGTACATGACATCGTAGCCTCGTAAACGTTTATAACGGGCCATCGCGTCCCCTGCCACCGTTGTATAAGCATGACCAATATGAAGCTTATCGCTCGGGTAATAAATCGGTGTTGTTAAGTAAAAGGTCTTTTTTGACACAGTACATCCTCCTCGTATAGGTTTTGTTGGTGTGCTGACGAGTCCTTTGTCCATACAAAAAAGCCCTCGTCCGCCTCGGGACGAAAGCTGTTGCTCACGTGGTACCACCCAATCTTCCCTTTCGCTTCACAACGAAAGGCTCATGAAGTCTGTGACTTCGTCTGATAACGCCAGCTACGTCACTCCCTTATGCATCAGATCGCACTCGAAAGCGAATTCCTCCAGGACCATCTTCCAGCCATCCTCCTATACCGGTTTTCAGCTCCCCCGGCTCTCTACACAGTAACCTGCTAAAAGGCACCTGACTGTACTCATCCCTTCATTGGACATTGTCTATTCTTTCACACTAATTAAGCATGTATACCCAAAATATACCGAAGGGCAACGTAAAATGTCAAGGACGGTCATAAACGGTTGCAAACGGTGTTTTTTCCTTCTTTAGCTTTCCTGTTTCACTTAAGCGGTCAAGCTCTTGCTTTAAAGCAGAAACCTCCCAGCGCTTCCCAGATTTTTTGCTAATTTCGTCCACATGCTTCATGACATTCATCTCGCCCAACGGCAAGAATGAATCGAGGGCTTGAAGGAGCTCATCATCTCCCTTTGACTGCATATCTTTGAGCTCATCAAATGGATTCATCGTATGAGGACTTGTTGAATGGGCCAAGCGGATGCGCAGCGCCATCGTCCGTCCCATAATGGCAGAGGATACAAACACATCCCCTGACCGTAAATAAGGAAGCCGTTTGCCTTCTTCATGGGTCAAATCCGTCTCTTCTTTTATCGTTTGGATGTCGGTACCGCGAACGGTACGGAAAACAAATTTGGTATTGAGCTGCGCTGTAATGGTCTCATCAAGCAGGGTCGGTCGCTGTGTTGCAAAAATTAAAAAGACACCATACTTCCGACCTTCTTGGGCAATTTCTTTCAGGACAGATTTAGCGGGGGCATCATAGCCCTTTGGCGCAAAATTATGCGCCTCATCTGTGACAACCATAAAAGGAGGAAAAAATTCACCTTGCTCCTGCTGCAGCTTCGCATCCTTATAGCTGCGCCGTTTATTATAAAGCGCACCAACAACATAGCTTGAGAACACCTGTAACAGCCAGACCGCTCCTTGGACAACAACGAGCTTGCCTTGCTGAAGGCCTTGTTCGATCGCACGAATGTTTTGCTGAAACAGCCCGGCCTGCTGAAGACGGTACAGTCGCCACTGAATCCCCTTCACGGAGGCAAGAGGCAAGCTTCCATATTGATCAAGCAGCTTTTTATACGTACTATACCGCTCGATCTCATCCCGGGACATACCTCCATCATGAAGCATGGCCTCTACCTTTTGCTTGCCAAGCTCAAGGGCATCCCCAAGGTTACCAACCCTGTCACTAAACGATTGATAGCTATCTTTTCGTTTGTGGATCGTCTGAATGACATTTACCATTGACTCTGAAAGTGAGGACGCTGCTTGCAGGAGACGTTCCACATCACGAGTGGATAACGCCGAAAAATCAACACCAACATCACGACCAATTTGTACGACATGGTATTTTTCCACGTACGACGGGACTGAGTCCTGTCCTTCCGCCTTTTTTGCAAAGCTCATTTCAAAATGGGGGTCAAATACGAGCGTTGGAATCTCCAACTTCATTAACTCTTCAAGCATGACACGAAGCCCGAAGGATTTTCCCGATCCCGATCCACCAAAAACGCCGATATGGGGATACTGCTGCATCGCTCGAATATCAAAAATAAATGGAACCCCTTTTTGACTACGAATCTGCCCTTGTTCCTGTAGCTTCATTAATCCTTGTAGATTTTCTGGTAGCGAATTGGAAATAAAATCAGTTGCTTTCACTTCACCGATGACTAGACCATCATTAGGGCTCACTTTCACGAGCAGTTCTTCAATCTCATGAAATTCAGGGTGCCTGACAATGACACCCGTTTGAATCGGCTGAATCGCCTCTTCAAATAAACGTACTTTGGCAAGGTGGATCGTATCGGCACCAATATCATAGCCAAGCTGCTCTAATGTCTGTAGCACTTGATGATCGACTAAGCCCTTATCAAAGCCCATTGGGATATAACGGTTATAGGAAAACGTTTCAACAACCTCACCCTTCGGAAAATCTAGGCTGCGATCTTCAAGAACGACCATTTCGTTCATACGGAACTTATGATGCTTTGAGGCAACATATACCTCATGCTGTGTTGTAATCCCAACAACTTGCAAGACTTTTCCCTCCTTTAATACAATCGTTCCTGCCGTTTTCGGACAAAGAAGCGTTGCTTCATCTCTGGATCAACATATTGTTCAACAAGGGCATCGACAAGCTTGTCGGTGATCCGCACATCCTTGTCAATCACATCAAGCCAAAGAGGAATCCCTCGCCCTTCTTCTGGTGTTAAGGTATAAAGAAAATCAGCCACCAAGTTCATGTCTTTTGCTTGTTCCTCTAGCATATCAAAGCCTGTAATGGCAGGACTAGACCCGGCACGCATCCATACAGAGCGCAAGCCCGCCTTTTGCTGAATGTCCTCAACGTAAATCGTTTCTCCTTTATTTAAGACCCCAAAAAGAAAATCGCGATCATAATGAGAAGGACGTTTCAAAAATTGGGAAAAAGGGGAAAGACTAACAAGGTTTTGTGTCGTTATCTCCTCTGAGATACCCACAAGGAGAACCCCTTTTTCCAAAGCAAGGCTGCGCAGGGTTTCCCATTGATCAGGGGCATCAATGCGATAGTGATAAAGAGCCCCATCCATTAACAAAATCGCCACATTTGTTTTTGTGATCAGTTCAGTCGCCGCTTGTAATTCTAGCTTTGATAGGAGGTGGGCTCTCCATTTCACAGGCTCAACTTTTTCCTCCCCTTCGACCTTTTCATCTAATAGGGGCGTGTATACATCTGTTTTTACGCACGTTGTCCCTTGAAGTGTTTTCGCAAGTGCTTGAAAGAAATAAAGGACATGAGGGGGGTCACCTTTTGTTTGATTGACCGAGCCATCCACAGCGCCAACTTCGCGCCCAGCAAGCCATGAAGACAAGGTTTGATTACCCCAACGCTCCATTTGTCGAAAGACTCCGTTGGATTCTGTCAGTTTTTGTCGAATGATATCCCTGGTTTTTGTCGAATGATCGTATTTTTGGCGAATTTTCTCGTCAGCTTTTTTAATTTTATCGATGAGTTCTGGATCAATCTCAAGCATTTTTTCAACACCTTTCAGCTTGTACACCTTATTAAACTATTAATTTTGCGTAATAGTAAAATACTTCTAATTCATTTCGATAAAAAAATAATTGACTTGTTTTGGAAACATTGGTATTCTTAGTTCATAGAGAAAAAAATGTCGAATTATGACGCATATAATAAAATGACGAAAATAGAAGAGGAGAATTGTTCAAATGAAATCTACAGGTATTGTTCGTAAAGTTGATGAATTAGGCCGTGTCGTTATTCCGATTGAGCTTCGTCGTACACTTGATATTGCAGAAAAGGACGCTCTTGAAATTTATGTTGATAATGATCGCATTATCCTTAAAAAGTACAAGCCTAACATGACATGCCAAGTTACAGGTGAAGTATCTGACGACAACCTATCCATTGCTGGTGGAAAAATCATCTTAAGCCCACAAGGTGCACAAGAGATTTTGAGAGACCTTCAAGAATATGTGAGCCGTACAACTCAATCTTAATTCACCTTTTGTAAAAAAGAAAGACTCTTGCCAATTACGGCAGAGTCTCTTTTTTTGCCTTCATTTATAAAAGCAATCCTCTAATCCCCTTGATGATATGCTTGATACACGTCACGCTTTGGGAGGTTTCGATCCTGTGCAACTTGCTTGATCGCTTCCTTTGGCTTCATTCCTAAGATAAGGTAATGCTCAACATGCTGTTCAAGTGTCATAGGGTTCCACCATGTCTGCTCGTCTTTCCCTTCCTCTGTGCTTCCTTCAACGACCAGACAAAATTCTCCCTTAATTGTGCCGGCTTCCATCCAATCAAGGGCCTCCTCTAATGTCCCTCTTTGAAATTCCTCAAACTTCTTCGTTAGTTCTCGGCTAATGCAAATAAGCCGATTACCAAATACCTCATGCATGAGGCGCAAGGTTTCTTTTAAACGGTGAGGGGCCTCATAAAAAAGAAGCGTTGACGGTTGATCACGTAATTGCTCCAGAGCTTCACGCTTTTGCTTTTTCTGTCTTGGTAAAAAACCAAAAAATGAAAATGAGTCGGTCGGTAATCCAGAGGCAATCAATGCTGTTAATGCAGCATTCGCTCCAGGCAAAGGGATGACAGGTAGGTCTGCTTCAATTGCCGCTTGGACAAGCTCAAAGCCCGGGTCGGAAATCGCCGGCATTCCTGCATCGCTTACAAGTGCAACTGTCGCCCCGTCCTTTACTAAATCAATTAAACCTCGCCCACTTGCTTCTTTATTATGCTCATGGTAACTGACAAGCTTCGTTTCAATGTCGAAATGGTTGAAAAGCTTTCGCGTTTGCCTTGTATCCTCTGCCGCAACAAGGTCCGCTTCTTTCAATATACGAATCGCTCGAAAGGTCATATCCTCCAGGTTGCCAATCGGGGTTGGGACAAGGTAAAGAGCACCTTGTCTTTCTTCAGCTTGAAAACTGGCTTGTTTCTTCATCATTAACTCCTTTTTCAGCGACAAACTGTTCTTTTTGGCGTCGCGACAGCCTTTTAAATGCATGCTCCGCCTGTAATGCCTCTGTTTTTGTCTCATAGGAACAGGCGTAAACAAGGTGAAAAGGTCCTCTCCCACGCGTATACTTTGCCCCTTTTCCCGCTGCATGCATCGACAGCCGTCTCTCAATGTCTGTTGTATAGCCTGTATACCAGCTGCCATCCTTGCATTCAAGCACATACATATAATAATTCATCGTCCTTCATATACCTTTCTAAATTCCTCAGTATATACACCCTCATTATTGTAAACCATTAAAGGCGGCAAACAAATGAGCCCTGGTTTACTGGCTTTTATCCCCTCGAGAAGAACAATGTTTGCATCCTTCCCTTGCTTTGGATGGATGAATTGAACTCGCTTTGGTTCAATTTTATAATGTCGCATAAGTGTCATCATGCTAGCGAGACGCTCTGGTCGATGCACAAGTGCAACCTTCCCTTTATCCTTCACAAGCTGGCTGCTGACACGAATCACATCCTCTAGCGTACAATACATTTCATGCCGGGCAATTGCTAAATGGAGGTTTTGATTTTTTTCCTTTTCTGTCACTGTTTCAAAATAAGGGGGGTTGCATGTAACCACATCATACGTGATGCCTTTAATGGAATTTGGCAAAGCATTCAAGTCACTATGGACAAAGGAGATCTGTTCTGTTTTTTTATTTAATAAGGCATTGCGCTCCGCCATGTCATACAAACGTTCTTGAATTTCAACCCCAATAATGCTCGCCTTGGAACGCTCAGAGAGAATCAACGGAATAATGCCATTGCCCGAACAGAGGTCAAGCATTGCTCCTTTTTGAATCGGGACATGAACAAAACGAGCGAGAAGTACTGCATCGATAGAGAACGAAAATACGTGAGGACTTTGAATCACTTTCAATTTTCCTCCAGCAACATAATCTACTCGTTCATCGGTATGTAATTGAATCGTCACCTCATAACGCCTCCATTCCTCTCATTTATTTTCACAAAAAGGGCCTTTCCACTTCAGGAAAGACCGCTTATACCTTGAGGATAGCTATCTGATTATTTTTGATTCAGAAAAGAGAGGCAGAACAGACAATCGTCACCATCAGAACGAATACTGCCGTAATGGGTATTGCATATATGGAACCCTTCCTGATACAATCTGGCAAGGTTGTCATAGCCCTCGCCAATAACTGGCTTTTGCTTCAGTTCTACCGATTTATCTTCTTGCTTTTCTTTTGGAGCTTCCAAGCGCTCACGCAGATGCTCATTTTCAATGGTTAGAAAATGATTTTCTTCAATTAAATAAGCAAGCTGCTCCTTCAATCCACCTAATTCACGATGGAGTTCACCGATTCGTTCCTCAAGCTGACTTACTTGTGTAAAGATTGCCTTCTTGTTCACGGGCCTTCCACCTCATCATTCTGTGGCTTCAGTAGGAACCGCGCCTCTTTCCATGAGTTCCTCAAGTGAAAATTCAAGTACACGCTCACCTTCGAACAATTCAACTTGAACCAAGCGCTCTAGCATATTCAACCCAACAACCTTCCCTTTTCCATGAGGCGTATCCATCATTTTTCCAAGGTCAGGCAACTCTTGCTTTGCAGACTCGTACATGTCATTTTCATATTTCAAACAACACATAAGCCGTCCGCACAGCCCTGATATCTTGGCCGGATTTAATGAAAGGTTTTGATCTTTCGCCATTTTAATCGAAACAGGTTCAAAGTCTCCTAAAAACGACGAACAGCAGAGCACCCGCCCACATGGTCCGATTCCACCGAGCATTTTTGCTTCATCACGGACACCGATCTGCCGAAGTTCAATTCTCGTCCGAAACACAGAAGCAAGGTCTTTTACAAGTTCACGGAAGTCAATTCGTCCATCAGCCGTAAAGTAAAAAAGCACCTTGTTCCGATCAAACGTATATTCAACATCAACGAGTTTCATCTCGAGTGCATGCTCAGCTATTTTCTCCACACACACACGATACGCTTTTTTCGCCGCTTCTTTGTTTTCCTCAACCGTAAGCTTGTCTTTTTGTGTTGCCACACGAATCACTTGCTTTAATGGTAAGACGACGTCATGTTCACCAACGGTTTTTCTTTCTATAACAACATTCCCGAATTCCACCCCTCGGGATGTTTCAACGATAACAGCTTCCCCTTTTGGTAAATCAAATTCACCAGGAGAAAAATAATAAATTTTGCCCGCTTTTTTAAACCGGACGCCTACTACATGATGCAACCGTCTATCCCTCCTGTAATCTGAGCATCAGTTTTTCCATCAACAATTGCGGATGAACATTGGCACTCAGATATCGCTTTGCTTCCATAATCGCAGACATCGACTCGCTTATTCTGCTTTGTGAGCTAGAAAGCACCTGTTGTGATAGTGTCTCTTTCTGATCTAGGTACGTGAGCGCATCATCTTTCCCTACTTGTGTATATAAAAGGTCTCGATACCATAGGAGGAGTAAATCAAGGCCAAGCTCCTGCTCTTTTCTCTCTTTAAAGTGAGGAAACCACTTTTCTTGGAGTGTAAACATCACTTGATTTTGTCGTGAATGGAGCTCTTCTACCAATTGTATCACTACGTTCCTTGCTTGTGCAATCCACTCCCCTTCTGCCAAGCCCATCGCTTCCTCATAACTTGTTGTCAAACTTGATAAAAGGGAGGAAATCGGCAAAGAAATCCCCTCATTTGTCAAAATTTTGATAAACGCTTCGCGTGGAAGGGGTGAAAAGGTAAGAATCTGGCTACGGGACAAAACTGTTGAGAGCATATGTTGCACTTGCTCTGTCAATAAAAGAGCAAGCGTCGGCGCCCCTGGTTCCTCTAAAAATTTTAACAGACTATTGGCAGCACTTGCTGTCATTTTGTCGGCTTGATCGATTAAATAGACTTTTTTTGACGACTCAACGCCTCGGTATGTAAATTCCTTTTGCAGATGTTCAACCTGCTGCTTTTTAATCGATTGCCCGTCTGGTTCAATCAAGTGAAGATCAGGGTGGTTGCCATGATCAATTCTTTTACAGTCTGGACAGATTTGACATGGTTCGACCCCTTCTTTCTTCCCACAAAAAAAGCTCTTCGCAAGCTGAAGAGCTACACGTTTTTTTCCTGTGCCCCGGCTCCCCTCAAACAGGTAAGCATGAGCAAGTCGCTCCTTTTTTAAACTACTTGTCAGCATCTGGACTACGTAAGGCTGGGTTTGAGCGAGTTCCTTCCAACTCATGGAGGAATCCCCCCTATCTAAAATTGTTCAAACTGTTCTACTGGTAAAACAAAAACCGTTGCACCACCGACTTGAACTTCCACAGGATACGGCACATATGAATCTGCATTACCACCCATTGGCGAAATGGGAGCGACAAGCTGATCGCGGCTCTTACAATTGTCTTTAATCATTTTCATGATATCTTCAACATGTTCATCCTCTGTACCAATGAGGAATGTCGTGTTGCCAGCTTTTAAAAAGCCTCCTGTACTTGCAAGCTTTGTCGCACGGTAGTCTGCTTTTACGAGAGCATCTGCCAAACGATTGCTATCTTTATCTTGTACAACCGCAATAATCAGTTTCATATGAATCGCTCCTTTTCCCCTCAGTTTAAAAGTCACACCGTCGCTCAAGGACGTTCATCGCCGCTTCAAACACCTTTTCAATCGGCTGATTCGCATCGATGACCACCACTCGATCGGGGTATGTATCGACAACTCTTTGATAACCTTGTTTTACTTTATTATGAAATGCGATCGTCTCTAGATCAAGACGATTTCGCTCCCGATCTCCGTCCGCATTAATTCGCAAAAGTCCCACTTCTGGGTCAATGTCAAAAAGCAGAGTGACATCTGGAAAATATCCTTCAATTGCAAATTCATTGATGGCAAGAATGTCCTCAAATCCAATTCCTCTTGCATTTCCTTGATAAGCAAGACTGCTGTCAATAAATCGATCACACAGGACCACTTTTCCTTTTTCAAGCGCTGGCAACACTTTCTCGACAAGATGCTGGCGCCTTGCTGCTGCATAGAGAAGCGCTTCCGTTCGACGATCCATTTCCACATGATTCACGTCGAGAATCACAGAACGGATTTTTTCGGCGATGGGAATCCCACCTGGCTCTCTTGTCCGTACAACATCAATTCCCCGTGATGCAAGCTCCTTTTCAATGCGGTCAAGAACCGATGTCTTCCCAGCTCCCTCTCCACCTTCTACCGTAATAAACCAACCTCGTGTCATGACTACTGTTCCTCCAACTCAAAAACTAAAATCCCTCGGTCTTGCTGTTGAGAGTGATCCTGAAATCGCGCACCCGCTCTTACAAGCCTCTTATATTGGACAATCATCTGTTCAGTGATTTCTTCACCTGCAGTGATAAGGGGGACACCTGGCGGATATGGAATGACCGCCTCTGCGGCAATTTTCCCCTGTGCGGATGAGAACGGAACACGCTTTGTCGCATACCGGTTCATTTTATCATATGTAAGAAGCAATGGAGAGTGCGTGGGACCCGTAAGCGTAGAAATTACAGGCTTTGAAAAGCGACTGCTTTCATTCGCTAGAGCCATAGCGGCTTTTTTAATCCGTTCCACAAGAGACACCTTATGATGTAATCGCGACAAACCGAAGATAAAAAGGACGTGAGAGGTATCAGCTAGCTCAGGAAACACACCGACCTGTTCCAGCTTTTCCTGAAACGCAAAGCCCGTTGCTCCATTTACCTGTAAAATCACTTTTAAGGGATCGATCGTACATTCAGCATTCCCGCGAATGACGTTTAAATTCGGTACATCGCTAAGAGCCGTGCACACGTCTTCAATCTCATTCATGATCAAGTATGCTTCTTTCTTCGACAAACCTTCCAAAAACCCTCTTGCCAAATCGAGAGATGCAAGAATTGGATAGGATGGACTGCTTGATTGCAAAACCGTTAACTGTTCTTTTATTCGTTGAGCAACTGTATCAGAAACGTTCGTTGACAAATGTAAATACGATCCCATCGTCATTGCTGGCAGCGTTTTATGTGCGGATTGAACGGTTACATCAGCTCCTTGAGTAAGAGCCGTTTCAGGGAAAGGTGGACCAAACGAGAAATGAGCACCGTGCGCTTCATCGACAAGAACGAGCAGGTTCCTTTCATGAGCGAGATCAATAAGCGGCTTGATAGGCTTGGCATAGCCATAGTAGCTTGGGTAGGTCAAAATAAGCACCTTTGCTTCTGGGTAATCTTCAAGCGCCCGCTCCACTGTCGATTCAGCAATTCCCACAGGCAGCCCTGTATGTTCGTCATAGTCTGGTGAAAGAAACACAGGTCGCACATTCGCCATTTTTATTCCGTTTAAAACCGATTTATGGCTGTTCCGTTGCACAAGAACAATATCGCCAGGGGCACACGTCCCAAGAATCATTCCAAGATTTCCAACGGTTGTACCTCCCACTAAAAAATGACTTTCCTTCGCACCAAAAAAGACAGCAGCGAGGTTTTGGGCTTCTTTTATTGGTCCGGTTGGATCGTGAAGATCATCCAACCCACTAAGCTCCGTTACGTCGTAACGAAGGAGCGCCGCAAAATCAGCTTGTCCTTCCTGATGAAAAATTTGGCCATGTTTATGACCAGGCACATGGAGTGAGACTGGATCTTTTTCTACAAAATCCTTAATCCGTTCAAATAATGGCAGTCTTGTCCTTTCTTTCATCATTGTTCTGCGTCTCCTTTTTTCTTTATTATAACGAATAAAACTCGTTCTTTATGCTTTTCATGTATTTAAATGAAAAACTCGACTGCTATTCTATGAAAAAAGTAGACGTTACAGAATTCACTTATAAACCTAGTGAACTACCCGCCACCTACGCTCCGCTTAAAGGCGGGGGATTCTTTCTGGATAATGTAAAAAATGATGCGGAAGGACGCTTCCCACATAGATGCAAAAAAAGTGCAACCTTCAATGAAGCTCTGTCCTCTTTTCCACAGTAAAAAAGAGTAAGTCAGCCCGCACGCTTGAACTTACCCTCCACTCCCATTCGCTCCAAGTATTGAGAGATTGCGTAACTTTTTTACATAAAATAGATAGGCTGCATCGTCAATCTCCGTTTGTACGATCTCTCGTTCGCAGGTTTCACAGATAAAGGACGTACCGAGCTGCATTCCCGATGGCTTCTGTTGTTCACAGACAAGACAGATGTTGTACACCACTACTAGTTCCGTCTTCGGATCACTCACCCTATCACCTCCACTATCATTCTTGTCAATTCCTATTTGAAATATTCCCGATGCTCCTTTATTATTGCTTCATTCATGAATAAAGCCTTTCTTATTTTCCCTGTTACTAGATTTTTTTCCTCCTTTATGGTAGGATAAAAGGAACATAACACATTCACTTCGCTTTCTAGGGTTCCGCAGTTACTGGTCTGGTCCAAGAGAAAGCACATAGCCTTAAGCTATGCACACGGAGGGACAAAAGCCCGGGAGATATCAATGGATATTTCTCGGGCTTTTTCATATGGAAAGGAGAATGTAGGATGGGGTGGATCTATTTATTATTAGCAGGCGTTTTAGAAATTGCTTGGGCATTTGGACTCCAATTATCCGAAGGTTTAACGCGCCCTCTACTGAGCACCGTTACAATGATACTTATTGTAATGTGTTTTTTCTTATTTGCAGCCTCACTAAAAACGATTCCGATCGGAACTGCCTATGCCATTTTCACTGGTATTGGCACAGCAGGCACCTCTACAATTAGTATGCTCTTTTTACAGGAGCCAGCAAATCTGTTGAAAATATTCTTTCTGCTTATGTTAGTAACAGGCATTATCGGGTTAAAATTGACGACTGTTGAGGAAGACCTTAAAAAAACTAAGGGAGATGCATAAGCATGGCTTGGACGTTGCTTATTATTGCTGGTTTGTTTGAAGTGTTGTTTGTCACATTTATGAAATTATCGAATGGCTTTAAACAAAAGGGATTCACCTTGCTCTGCATTGTCACAGGCGGGCTTAGCTTTTACTTACTTTCCCTTTCACTATTAGCGATCCCCATTGGAACTGCCTATGCCATTTGGGCTGGTATCGGAGCAGCTGGAAGCGTCATAGTCGGAATGATCTTTTTCAAAGAATCAAAACAAGTCATTCGCCTATTGTTTCTCGCATTTATTGTCACAGGGGTTGTAGGGTTGAAGGTATCCTCGTCATGATGACCTAATAAGCTTGAAAAATTGATTTTTGCGCGAGTTTTTGGAGAGCCTATGTTTTATCCTTGCTCATTTTGAGGTCATAAGGCATCTTTTCTTCCTAAAAAAGTCAGGGAACTGCTCGAGATGACGACCATTCCCTGACACTCTATCAAAAATCTTGATGAAACTATGCTAGGCAGATAAATCAGCCGAGTCTTTTTTTTGTTTCCGATTGCGGATTTGAGGAATAATGAGTGACAATAATGCAATGGCAAACAGCGAGATAGCGATCGAACTATTAAAAAAGATTGACCAACTTCCCCCTGAAATTGTAAGAGACTGCCGTAGTGCCTGCTCCATCATGCCCCCAAGAATAAAAGCAAGAATAAATGGTGCCGCTGGAAATGCAAAAACGCGCATAAAATACCCGAACACACCAAACATGATGAGAAGATACAAATCAAAGATGCTAAAGCTTACCGAATATACTCCGATTAAGCTAAACATAATAACGAGCGAGATTAACAGTGGTCTTGGCACAAGCAAAATTTTTGCAAAGTATGGAATGAGTGGCAGGTTCAAAATTAATAAAAAGACATTCCCGATATACATACTGGCAATCACGCCCCAAAACACATCCGGGAATTCTGTCATTAACATAGGACCCGGCTGTACCCCTAAGACAAGAAAGGCCCCTAACATAACCGCTGTTGTCCCTGAGCCCGGTATCCCAAGACTTAACAACGGAACAAAGGCCCCACTTGTTGCCGCATTGTTGGCTGTCTCTGGTGCCGCTAATCCCCGAATCGAGCCTTTTCCAAATTCCTCAGGGTTTTTTGCTAGTTTTTTCTCGGTGATATACCCGATAAATGAAGAAATCGTTGCTCCTGCACCTGGCAACACGCCAAGGAGAAACCCTAAGAAGGATTGACGAGTAGCAGGTCCACTCATTTCCTTAAAGTCTTCTTTTGACAGTTTTAGGCTGCCAATTCGTTTATACTGACCAAACGACCCGTCTTTACGATTGAGAATTAAAAAGCATACTTCTGCAATGGCAAACAAACCTAGAGCAATCACCAGAAAATCAATGCCATCTAAAAGGTTCACATTCCCAAAAGTAAATCTAGCTGTACCAGTCTGTGCGTCAATTCCAATCATAACAACCATGAATCCGAGCGTTGCCGAAATCAATGCTTTGATTGTTGAACCTTCTGATAGACTGGCAATCGCCGTTAACCCTAGCAGCATTAAGGCAAAATATTCAGGAGGACCGAAAATGATCGCCACACTTGCAAGCATTGGCGCAAACAACATTAATAAAACAACACTAACTGTTCCACCAATAAACGAACAAATAGCAGAAATTGCTAAGGCCTTCCCTGCTTTTCCTTGTTGAGCCATGGGGTAACCATCAAAAGCAGCGGCAACGGTCCCTGCGACCCCAGGAGCATTTAGGAGAATCGATGAAGTCGAGCCTCCATACATCGAACCGTAATATACACCAGCCATCATGACTAATGCGAGGGTTGGGTTCATTCCGTAAGTAATCGGAATCATAATGGCGATCGCACTAATCGGGCCTAAGCCTGGAATCATACCTATAATTGTCCCTAATAGAACACCAATAAAAACAAAGAACATTCCTTCAATACTAAATGCAATCTGAAAGCCTTGCATTAAGCCTTCAAAAGCTCCCATGAACCTATATCCTCCTATCATTGACCCTGCGCCAAATGCACACTCTTATTATGTTTCGTTAAAAAGGTAGAATGCCTGATGGCAAACGAATGGAAAGTAAATAATTAAACAAATAATAGACGCTTATCGAAAAGAGGAAAGCAGTCAGTATGGTTGCAATCCAGTTTCGGTACCCAAGGGTCACCGAACAGCAAATAATAAACAAAAAGGTTGTAATAACAAACCCAATCATCTCTAGTAAAAAAATGTAAACAAGCACTTGCCCAAGAACCCCTAAAAGCATGAACACTTCTTTTTTTGGAATGCTACGACGTTTCTTTTGCTCCTCTGTGTCGATATCCTGTGAAAAGTAGAAAATCACTGATAGTATAAGGAGAAGAAACCCAAGTGACTTTGGCATCATATCTGAGTCAACTGGAACATAAGCATATTCTGGTAATTGATAGCTTAAAATGAGGAACAAAACGGCAATCGCCATTAAAACGAGCGCAAGCTTTTGATTGATAGTTTTCAGCATCGTTAGCGTCCCCCTCTGCATTTAAATCGCTTATTCATGCACATCAAAACCTAATCTTTCGAGTAATCCTTGGATTTCATTTTTTTGTTCATCCAAAAATTGTCCATACTCCTCACTGCCCATGAAAAATTCTTCCCACCCATAAGTATTACGAATCTCTGCGAATGCTTCCGACTCACTGGCCTCTCTAAAGAGATCTTCAAAGTATTTCACCTGTTCTGGTGTCATATCAGGTGGCCCAAAAACCCCACGCCAATTAACGAATTCTGCATCGATCCCTTGCTCAATTCCTGTCGGCAATTCTGAAAGAAATTCTCCCTCTAAACGCTCAGGTGCTGTAATACCTAAGATTCGTATTTCCCCTGCCCGGGCTTGCTCCACTGCTTCCGAAACCCCTGTCGATAGAACATCAACACTACCATTTAACAGAGCTGTTAAGGTTCCGCCCTCTTGTTCTGAGACATATCTAATTTGTGTTATATCGACCCCTGCTGCTTCTGCAAAGTTAACAAACTGCATGTGATCCATGCTTCCTGGTGATGATGTACCGATTACACTCACAGACGTTGGATCCTCTACCATATCCTCAAATAACTCGCTCAAATTCTCCCATTTTGCATCTGCTCGAACAGCAAAAGCACCATAATCAGCAATTAAATTGGCGATCGGCGTAAAATCCTCATGCCCGAATTCTGATTGTCCATTCAAAGGAATAAACATTAGTGGGGGTGAAGCAACAAAAACATGGTGCGGATCATTGCGATTGTGGACATACGCCCAGCCGACCGCACCTCCACCACCTGGCTTATTTACTACGCCAAAGCTTTGGTCTGCTATACCTTCTTCCTCTAATACTCTAGCTAGCATTCTAGCGGTTGTATCCCAACCCCCTCCAGCACCAGCTGGAGCAACAAATTCAATTGAACGGCTAGGCGTCCATTCTCCATTTTCATTTACTCCTTCCGCATCAGCAGGTGATGAATTAGATCCAGAACAGGCTGCCAGTATGAACATCACTACAATTGACAGTAAAAGTGCTGTTTTCTTCATTACATTTCCTCCCCTTGATTACCTATTTATTTTGATATCCTAATAGTAAAGGGTTCTTGTTTCAATGTAACCGTATTCAAAATTTAATTTTTTTAAAACTTTATTGTCTTTTTGTTCATTTTGTTCATAGGCCGTTCAAAGCTGATTTTTATGGTCATTTCCGTTTAATTAAAAAAGGCACCGTTCTCAAATGAACAGTGCATAAGAAGATTCCTTTATCCTATTGCTTGATAACTCAACATTAGTACATATCATCGTTTAGCCGATACTGTCTTTCTGGCCTGCCAACAATCCCATATTCAACCTCTGCCTTTACTTTCGCTATGGATGTCATATATTCCAAATAACGTCTAGCGGTCGTTCTTGAAGCCCCCATCTCCATGCCCATTTCTTCAGCCGTGATCCCCGCTTGTCTACCTTTTAAAATTTGTTTGACCTTTTCTAATGTAATCGGATCAATTCCTTTTGGAAGAACGGTGTCTTTTGAAGATTTTAACGGCTCACTTCTAAAATATTGATCAATGATATCTTGTTCAATGATCTTTTTTCCTTCTAGCAATTTTTTTCTTTTTTTGAATTTATCAATGGCTTGTTTAAAACGATCAAAGGTAATTGGTTTAATAATGTAATCATCGATCCCATATTGGAAGGCCTTTTCAACTAACTCTTTTTCAGATGTAGCTGTAATAATAATAATCCCAAGAGCTGAATATTTTTTTCTGATTAAATGTAGCATGTCCGTCCCAAGCTGATCAGGCATATAAACATCTAGCAATAATAAATCAACTTTATTTCCTTCCAATAACGTAAGCGCTTCCATAACAGTTGCTGCTTTTCCCTTTACCTTTACTTCAGGTATGTCCTTTAAAAACTGCTCATGAATATTTGCTACTCGAAAATCATCTTCAACGATTAAAACGTTCATGATCTGTGCTCCTCCTTCTCATCTTTGGCAAAAATACTGTAAAGACAGCTCCTCCCGTGTTAGGATTATAAGCTTCAATTGTCCCACCTAACGTATCAATCGCTTCTTTCACAAGGGATAAGCCAAATCCTCGATTGGTCCCATTTTTCGTAGAATAGCCTCTCATAAACAATTCATTCATCTTTTCCTTATTAAGACCCGTTCCGTTGTCTGCCACTTCAAACACAAGATCATGTCCTATATCGGTCACAAAAAAAGTAACAATCTTCTCAGCTTTATGGCTAACTGCTTCAAACGCATTATCTAGTAGATTTCCAAAAATCGTAATTAAACTGGATGTATCCGCTTCTAAATAAGCAGCTCCTAATGAACTTTCTTCATTAATATGGAAGCGAATTTTTTGTTCGGATGCTTTGCTTAATTTTCCTAATAAGATGGCTTGAATGGTTGGATCTTTAATTTGCTCAAATAAGATTTTGTTTTGAATTTCATGGGCTTGTGCTTCTTTATGAATAAATGCTATTGCATCATCGACTTTCCCAATTTGTAGCAAGCCTGAAATTGTGTAAAGCTTATTCGTATATTCATGGGTTTGAGCACGAAGATCCTGAGAATATTTTTTAACCTCTGATAGCGTATTAACCATTTGCTTCACTTCGGTTCGATCACGAAAGCTAGCAACGACTCCCACCGTTTCTCCGGCTTCTTGGATTGGCGTTCGGTTAACAATGACACTATGGTTTTTTAATTGTATTTCTTGATTTGTTTCGTTTTCTCCAGTTTTCAACACCCTATGCATTTGAGTGTTCGGAAACAATGCTTCAATTGGCTTTCCTACAGCCTCTCCAGTAATGCCGAGCATGGTCTTTGCGGATTGATTAATAAGTGTGACTGTCCCCATGTTATCAACCGCTACGATCCCTTCTTTTACTGACTGTAATATCGCATGACGTTCGCGGTACAATGAGGCAATCTCAGACGGTTCTAAGCCAAGGGTATCCTTCCTTATACTTCGTGCTAAAATAATGCTTCCAACAGTTCCGATCGTAAAAACGAGCAGCGCCCATCCTGCAAACGTTTTCAAATCCTGTAAAAAAACAGACTGAATGTGACCAATCAAAAAACCAACCGAAACGACACCTATAATGTCCTGTTGCTCATTAAATACAGGTGTTTTCCCTCTGAGGGAGGTACCTAATGACCCTTCGGCTTTTGAAATATAGCTCTCACCATAGACAAGTGCCAGTTCATTGTCGCCACCTACCATGGTTTGACCGATTCGCTCCTCCTTTGGATGGGAATAACGAATGTCTTCCGTATTACCAACAACAATAAACTCTGCTCCAACTTCCTGCCGAATTCGTTCTGCTATTGGTTGAATAATGCTAGACGGATCTTCATGTTCAAAAGCATCAATAACCTCTGGAATGACTGCCACACTTTTGGCAACATTTAAAGCCATTGTACCAATGTGGTTTTCCGTTTGTTTAATTTCTAAATAATAATAGACCCCGGTGAGAAGTAATAAAACTAAAAAAACAAGTCCTAAAGTATACGATAGAATTTTAGTTTGTAAGGATATACGTTGGAAATTGAAATTTCTCATTTATCAGTCAATTCACCTCCCTACTTCCTAGTTTAAAGGGTGGCTCTATTTGTATCAATTGTTGTTAGGTCTTTCTTTGATTTGCCTAAGATATCAATGAAACTAACAATTCCTCAGACGTCCAGCTCATCAGTGCCCCCTTTTCCTTTTCTGCGCACTAAAAAAAGCACAACCCTATCGGATTGTGCTTTAACGCTTGGCAACGTCCTACTCTTGCAGGGGGAAG
>NZ_ANNK01000169.1 GCF_000334155.1 Halalkalibacterium ligniniphilum
ATTCATTGACGAGATACCTTGTATCTCTTATTACGCTTGGCTTTTGTTCAGTTTTCAAAGAACTGTTTTTTTCAATGTCGCCGTTTGACGACTCTTATCATGTTATCAGAACAGCAAAATCACGTCAACACTTTTTTATCAAAAATTTGAATGAAATGCTCTGTTCGATAAGGTATTTTCAAATATATCACGGACAAGGTATTGCGTCAACATCTTTTTCAGGGAAGCACGAAGACTTCTTAAGGAGATTTTTTCCGACTATTTAACATGTATTTCAATTGTTCTTTCGGGGAAGCAAGTCGTTTATAGATCCCGAAAACAATTTGATACTTCTCCACGATCGCTCGTTTTACAACCTCATCAATTCGAGGATCCGATAAATCTAAAAGTAACTCCTCCATTTCCCTTTTTAGTAAGTATTCAATCTCAAGTGTTTCTTTATGATTTAGTAAAAACCCTAGCATTCAGACCACTTCCTATCTTAAAAGAAAGATTGAATGACAATTCCTAATCATGCCAAATCGTAATTTGTATTAAGATTATTTTCTAATCCTTTTCTTTTTATTCATATCTTGTCCTCCTATGAATATGTATGAAGTAAATGGCGGTATGGGGGGAGTAATATGTTCATATGGGTTTTTCAAGCAAAACATTTAAAGCAATTATCCATTATTATCACCGCTGCATTTTTTTCTGCAGGACTTCTGTATGTCGAACGCACCCAACTGATGGTCTTTTCGACACCTGATGGACCTCAAGCTTTTTACCGAGCCGAAATCGAAAAAAAAGAAGTTGCCCTGACATTTAATCTTAGTTGGGGAGAAAAAAGGGTCGAACCCATTCTAGATGTTTTGAAGCAAAAAAAGGTTAATGAGGCGACGTTTTTCGTCTCTGCTTCTTGGGCTGAGCGCTATCCCGATTTACTAGCGAAAATCAAAGAATCAGGTTATGCCATTGGCAGTCACGGCTATCAATACAAAAGCTACACAGCCTGGGAAGACGAAAGAATTCGAAAAGACTTACGAACGAGTCAACTCGTGTTAACAGAACTAACAGGAGAAAAGCCTACCCTTTTACGACCGCCAAACGGTGATTTTGATAAGCGTGTTCTTCAATTAGCTTCTTCCCTTGACTATACGATTGTACACTGGAGCGTCAACTCTCGAGACTATGAAAACCCAGGAGTCGATGTTATTGTAGAGGAAGTGGTTAACGAAACGAACCCTGGCGATATCATTTTAATGCACGCTTCTGACTCTGTGAAACAAACCCACAAAGCTCTACCAATTATTATTGATCAGCTTCGGGAGAAAGGATACGTCTTCCGTTCCGTTGAAGAGCTGATGGCGAATAGTCACGCCAACAGTGAAGAGATCGAATAAAGGCCGAGCTAAGCTCGACCTTTTTTAGCTACGCTGCAGCCTGTGCAAGACTAACAACTGCCAAGTATTTGCCGTAATTAACGGTGTGAAATAAATCCATAGCCATTTTGGATCGTTGACTGTAAGCGCTGGTACCCATTCGATGGATGTCACAACGACAATAAAGAATAGAGCTGGAATAAACGCACCTGCATTTGTATCTTTGCTCTTTACATAAGCTACAACCAATCCGTAAGCCAAAAGTAAAAGCGGCATAACCATATAGGAAAGAATTGTCTCTTGTTCTGTGGCAAAGGCCATGTAACGCAAATAGATTAAATCAAATACAACAAAGGCAATAAGGACGATCTGTACATTATTCCATAGCTTTGCAGACTTAAATAATCCTAGTCCAAAACGGTGAAGCGTTAAATAAGCAAAAAAGCCCATCTGTGCAATTAAGCTAAATGCAGCACTAATTCCTAAAAGCCATATGAGACCAAAAATGAAGTTCATGAACCCTTCGCTCGTATACATGGAAAAATCCAGTAGAACCCCGACAAAGGCGCCACTGATGCTCCCGATTAATAATGTGGTAAAAAACAGATAAACGACTTTTCTCGTATTCAAAAGATCTTCCTCCATCTTTCAACCTTGCTTACATGATTGTATCAATCAGTCCAATAAAAAGCCAGTCGTTCTCAAGAACTGATGCATAAATTCTAACGAAATATCTCAAATTAATGACAAAATGAGCGAAAGGGGCAGCAGCAGGCATGAGAACTTCGAAACTGCTCAAAGTTGTTTTTGTCATGATTTTGATTTTATTAGGGGGATGTGCTGCAACAGAAAACAGTGGCGAAAATGGCCCCGATTATGAAAACACAAAGAAAATGATGGTCGATATGCTTAAAACCGATGAAGGAAAAAAAGCCATTCAAGAGCTAATGACAGATGAAGAAATGCGTAAGGATTTAGTTATGGATAATGCCTTTATTAAACAGACCATACAGAATACACTCACCTCTGAGGAAGGAAAAAAGTTCTGGCAAGACACGATGAAAGATCCTGAGTTCGCAAAAACCTTTGCCGAAAGCTTACAGACAGAAAACGAAAAAATAATTAAAGCCTTAATGAAAGACCCAGAATATCAGCAGATGATGATGGATATCATGAAAAACCCTGAAATGGAGCAGGCTGTTCTCGATCTATTTAAATCAAAGGAGTACCGCCAACAGGTAATGACCGTCATGTCGGAAGCCTTTGAAAGTCCATTCTTTGTTGCAAAAGTGAACGAAATCCTCTCAAGAGTTGCAGAAAAACAGATGCAAAAGCAAGAGCAGAGCGGAGGGGGCCAGGAGCAAGGCGAAGGTGAATCCGGCGGAGGTGATGGTTCTTAATAAAAAAGGCTGGCTCATGAACTAAGTTCCTAAAAGGGACAAAGACTCATGGGCCAGCCTACTTTTTATTGTTCATTTTTTTTAATCACACGCTTGGCAATCTCGGTATACATTTGACCAATTGGATGGTCTGCCGCATAAACGGATGGTGCAAAATCCTCTTCGTCAATGTCAGGCTGTCCAAGTGGAATTTTTCCGAGGATTTCTGTCTTTAACTCTTCTGCTAGACGTTCACCACCACCACGACCAAACACATACTCTTTTTCCCCTGTTGTCTTGCTTTCAAAATAAGCCATGTTCTCGACAATACCAAGAATCTCATGGTTCGTCTTAATGGCCATTGCACCAGCACGGGCTGCAACAAAGGCTGCTGTCGCATGAGGCGTTGTGACAAGAATTTCTTTCGAATGCGGAAGCATCGTGTGAATATCAAGTGCCACATCACCTGTACCTGGTGGTAAATCGAGAATTAAATAATCGAGTTCTCCCCATTCCACCTCTGTGAAGAAATTGTTCAGCATTTTACCTAGCATCGGCCCTCTCCAAATAACGGGTGCATTATCCTCTACAAAAAACCCCATCGATATGACTTTCACACCGAACCGTTCAACAGGAAAGATTTTGTCTCCCACTACTTTCGGTCGGGTTTCAATCCCAAACATATCCGGAACACTAAATCCATAAATATCGGCATCAATAATACCGACTCTCTTTCCGAGACGAGCAAGCGTAGTAGCTAAATTGACAGAAACCGTTGATTTCCCTACTCCACCTTTACCACTTGTCACCGCAATAAAGGTTGTAGGACTATTTGGCGCAAGCAGGGCTGGTCCTTCAAAAGCTGTTTCTGGCAGCCCTCCCTGCTGAGCGATTTCTTCCTCCGTTAGTTCGTCAAAGCGAAGACCGACAGAATTTGCCCCTTCCCCTTTTAACACATTAACGATCTCTTGCTGTACTTCCATCTGTTCAGCCGTACCCGTTTTCGCTAATGCAATCTTCACGCTCACATCGTTATCTTTTAGCTTTATTTCTCTAACGCCGCCTGTTTCGACAATGCTTTTATTTAAATCGCGGTCTTTGACTCGCTTAAGTGCATTGAGTACAATTTCTTCGGTCAACAACACAGACACCATCCTTTTACAGTTATAAGCCTAGTATAGCACAGGCACACATAATACCGTGAATCCGTTTGCACGCTGATTAGGATGTTGGTGTCGGTTCATTCGTATAATAGCGAATAATTCCTTGATAAATGGAAGCTGCCACCTTTTGTTGATACGCTTCTGTTTTTAAAAGCTCGGCTTCTGAAGGATTGGATAAAAACCCTGCTTCGACAAGAACGCCAGGTATCTCAGCATGCTTGAGCAAAAATACATTGTGAATCGGCTTTGCTAGCCGCTCTGTATTTTCAAGGTTTCGTTTGATTTCATTCTGAATAAAACGTGCGATTTCTTCATTTTCTGGAATCGCGCGATTGTAAAACGCTTGAAACCCACTCCACCTTGATGAGGCAATCGCATTCAAATGAATACTAACAAACATATCTGCACCAGAGCCATTTACCAGCTCCACCCGCCGTTTTAAATCCTGTACTTTTCGTTGTCGAACTTTGCTTGTATTCGGATCAGCTAAATCACGATCTTCCTCTCGCGTCATAAGAACGAGCGCACCAGCCTCCTGCAAATAATCCCGTGTCTTGTTACTAATGGATAATGTGATATCTTTCTCAAGGGTTCCTCCTTGTGAAACCGCGCCTCCATCTATACCTCCGTGTCCGGGGTCAAGGATAATCACTTTTCCTGATAAGGGAAGATTCCACGCAGACCACGAATCATTGCTAATAAGCTGGTTTTGAACCACTAAGAGCAGCCCAACAACAGCGAGGGCAAACGCTCCTGCTTTTAGCCATCTTTTCATCTCCAACCCCTCCTCGTCCACTTCTTTCTATATATATTGGGACAAGGATGAATTTATGAAGCGATTTTTTAATGCAGCCGTAAGCGGTAGCGTTTTTCACCTTCGTGAAAGCCTCGTTCCCACCATCGGTCGACAAAGACTTCCGAAGCGATTTTTAGGGAATCAAGAATAAAATCTGATTCGCTATACCAGCCATGGAGAAGATCGAACACATAATGAGACAGCTCTGTTACTTCGTCATGGCAACGTTTTTTTACTTGTTCGATCGTTTCACCAAAATAACCAAATCGGCTGTATTCTGCTCCTAATAAATAGGCATCAATGGCCATGTCTGTACAAGGGTCCATCAAAAATGGATGAGTTAAAAAGTGAAAAGGCACAATCGATTGGAATTGCTCCTGAATATCTTTTTTCACATGAACTAATTTAAGTTCCCGCAACACCTTACGTTCAAATTTCCACTGCTTTTCTCGCTTCTTCTGAGAGAACGTACTGATAACCGTCACAACACTCACACTCCCTTTTTGTCTTTTGTTTTAGTATCAAAAGAGAGCAGGGAGCTCATGCAGTGGAAATCTTGTCGATATTCACCACGTATGAGGGATTGATTTTGTTAACCAAACTCAAAACGATCAAATGTATTTAAGTTTTTCATAAAAAAAACGCCTGATGCAACGAACAAGGGGGTTTTTGCATAGAAATGCATAACAAGAAACAAATGAACATAACCTAATTTTATAAATTAGCACCCAACAATAAGTCGAAAACCAAAAACAAAAAACCGCACATTCCCACTGAAATTCCGAGAGCAATCTTTGGATTTTCTTTTGAGAAGAGCCAAATGAATGTAAAAAGGAAGAGAAAAACAGCAACGAGGTAATGAAAATAATTAAACAGTAAAACAAAACCGATTAACCAAGAAAAAATTAATGTGATTTTAAGCAGTTCATTTTCCTTCATGCTTTCTTGCTCTGTTTCAGTCTTTTTGCTTTCATTATGCACGCCCTGTAAAGGCTTTGCAGTAAAGACACCTTTTTCGACAACAAAAGGGAATAATCTTCGCATTGACGGAAAAGCATCAACTAAAAACTGAATTAAGGCTAAAAAGAAAGCCACTGTCCCTACGACCAAAGGGAATAATCTAGCATTAGGATTATAGTTAAATACGTCTATCACCAATACAACCATTATCATACAAATGAGCAAAGAAAATAAACTTCTTCCTGAAAACTTCAATAAACTTCCCTCCCTCTGCTATCGTTATCTTTGTAAATAACCTTCACAGTAACTTGTTTTTCAAATGTTCCAATGATATTACATCACCATATTTCATATGAATATCTAAGAGGCTAACTTTATGAGAAAGAGATGATCTGTCCCCTACACATTCCTGAGGTACTAGAACTTTATAATTATAAGAGAAAGCATCAACAACTGTAGCTCTTACACAACCACTTGTACTCATTCCAGTTACAATTAAGCTATCAACTTGATGATAAATTAACATATCAACTAAATTCGTACCGAAAAATCCGCTAGGTCGACGTTTCTGCAAAACAATATCCTCTGGCTCTGGCTTAAGATCTGCCACGATCTCAATCTCTCTCTCAACTTTAGGTACCCCACCTTTCCAGCGACCGTTACCTGCTTCATATTCTTCCGAAAAGCCTGTGGTATAAATAATGGGAAACCCTTTTTGGCGTACGAAAGGAATAAGCTCTTTAATATTATTAACGGTTGGATAACCTGCTTCCGAGCTACCTAAACGGTATTCGCTATCTACAAAACCATACGACATGTCAATAATTAAAAGAGCTGGACGCTCACCTATGCTTATGGTTTCTCTCCCCATGTTTGCTTTATCAAAAGCCTTTTGATCTTTGTCACTCAATAGATCATCCCAAATAGGCATGAAAGTTCCTCCTTTAAAATCATTATTTCGTTAATGTTATATCTGAATTCTTTCTAGCATTCAATTTGCTCTTAATAAACGGAGCAAATAAAATAAAAATAGCGATTATAAAGCAAATAAGTGAAATAGGCCTCGTGAAAAATGAGCTTCCTCCAAAAACAATAATCGTCTGTTGGTAATATTGCTGCACCATTGCGCCTAACACAAGAGCAATGATAAGTGCCACTCTAGAATAGCCATATAATTTCATTATATAACCGACCAACCCAAAAATAAGTGCTACAATAACATCCCCAATGACACCGTTTGTAGCATACGCACCGATAATCGCTAATACCAAGATAACAGGCGCAATATATGTTGCTTTTATTCTCGTAATCTTGACAAGCGGTATAGCTGTGAACAATACGAATAAAGTAACGATAACATTGGCAATAAGTAATCCATAAATCAATACTAAAATGACGTCAGGGTTGTCTGTAATCATACGAGGACCTGGTTGGATACCGTGAATGACAAATGCCCCCAGTAAAACAGCCATATCTAAGTTCCCTGGAATACCAAAAATCAAAGTCGGAACAAGAGAACCCCCATCTTTAGCATTATTTGCAGATTCTGGAGCAATGACACCACGAATATCTCCCTTACCAAATGTTTCTGGATTTTTTGAAGAAGCTACCGCTTGTCCATAAGCCATAAAATTAGCAATTGAACCACCAACACCAGGAATCAACCCGACAAATACCCCGACCAAACTGCTTCGCATGAACAAATTAAAATGAAGAAAGACGGCTTTAACTCCATTGAAAATACTAGTGTATGAAGCTTTAACCTCTTGGGTTAACAAACCACCTTTTCTGCTCATTAATTGATCTACTGACTCAGCAATGGCAAACAAACCAATTAATACTGGTACTAGTTTAATTCCATCCCACAAATAATCAATACCAAACGTATAACGTGTGGCCCCAACAACTGGGTCTAAACCAACAAAAGCAAGCATCAATCCGATGCTACACGCAATTAGAGATTTCCACAAAGAACCTTCAGACAAAGCGGAGATCATACATAACCCCATAAACGCGAGCATAAAATATTCTGGATAGGAAAATGCTAATACAATTTGGCTACCTACGGGAAGGATTAATGTAAGAGCAATAACCCCAACCACTGCACCAAGCAAAGAAGCAGCTAAAGCTGCACCTATCGCTTCCCCCGCTTTCCCTTGCTTGGTTAAAGGATATCCATCAAATACAGTAGCGGCATTTTGAGGTGTACCTGGTGTGTTTAATAAAATTGATGTTAAAGAACCTCCCAAAGGGACAGCTCCTGAAGCCCCAATTAACATTAATAGTGCATCTGAAGTATCCATACCTATTGTAACAGGAAGAAGGAGTACCAATACTTGTGGTCCTCCCAATCCTGGTAGGATACCAAATATAATCCCTAAAATTGCACCAAATATAAGATAAAGTAATGAAAACCCAGTAAAAATTTCTGTTAATACTGAAGGTATCGCTTCTAACATATTATCCTCCCACCATTTAAGAATTATTGATAGCTCCTGATGATGTCAGTAAGTGGTTCAAACTGTTCTAATGCATTTCTCGATAATTCAGCAGATTCTTCATGATCGGCATACGTACCAGGGTCGCCTGTTTCGAGTAGTTGTTCTTGGAAATCAGGATTACTGTGCGCTTCATAAAAACTTTCACGTAGGACATCAAGTGTTTCCTCTGGTACTCCTGGTGTCGTCACAAGAACCATCTGACCAATAACGGATTCAAGCAAGTCGGGATAGCCTAATTCTGCAATTGTCGGAACATCTGGCAATTCTGGATGACGTTCATCTGCATATACCCATAACGGTTTTAAATCGCCATTTAATACAGAATCCAATATAATGTTATATGGAAATTGTACAAGATCTACATTTCCTTGTAAGGCTGATAACAAAGCTTCAGAACTGTCTGGATGAGGAACAATCGTTGCATCAAAACCTAATGTTTCCGAAGCGAGTACCGCACCAAGACCTGCTGTAGATGATACAGGGGCGGTTCCTACTAAAATACCCTCAGCATTTTGCACGTCTTCTAGTGAATTAAATTCAGAATCGATTGGAGTAGCTGCAATATAATAAGTATCACTCATACGCCCAATGTATTCGAACTCATTTAGATCGTATGAGGCTTGATCCAATAGCTGATTGACTACATCTCCTGGTAGATTAAGAATTCCTACCGTATGCCCGTCAGGTTCAGCATTATATATAGTCCCAAGTCCTGTATTTCCACCACCACCAGGCCTATTATCAACAACAATATTTACATCCCCAGGCAAAGTCTCTTCCCAAAAAGGTGAAATCATTCTAGAAACACTATCAAACCCTCCACCTGCTCCATAAGGAACAACATAAGTAATGTTTTCATTTGGGAAACTTACTGCTTCCCCCTCACCGGAACTTGAATTTGAACATGCACTCAAAATCATAATTGCCGTTAAAGCTAATAATAGTACACTCTTTTTCAAATACAAATCATACATCCCCTTTGCTTTTATATTTATTTTCAACTATTCAGTTATTTATGAATAGTTAAGAATACCCCTTTATACCTTGTTTACTAGACCTTCACTTTTACAATTAAATTCTATTTACTATTTAAATAATCAATAATTTCTGTTACAGGTAATACATCAGCAACTTTCCTCTCAATATCCGCTAAATTATTTCGATGTACATGGATATCTCGATCTCCTACAGCCTCCAATGGAACAATTGGCTTGATTCCATACTGAATGGTTTCTGATGCCACAACACGAACGGAACCACTTGTAGAAAAGCCAGAAATAATCAATGTATCACAATGATTATTTTCTAAAATTTCCAATAATTCTGTTTGATAATATACAGAAAGAAATTTGGAATAAATATGGTTATCACTTTTAATCGCTTTCATTCTCGGATCTAATTTAACCCCATCAGAATTTAACTCAAGCGCTTCTATCCCTTTAATTTTTTTTGAAAAAAGGTGCATTCCTTGACTGTCACCTACATAATACGAGTGGGAAAAAATAACCGGACATCCTGCTTTATGCGCTGCAGTTATCAGCATATTAATCTTTTTTATTTCTTCGTCCCAATCTCCACTTAAGGGTGACTGTTTACTTGTAAATGCATTGATACAATCAATGACCAGCAATGCCGGTCTTTCTCCAAAACCAATTCGGCCTGCAAAACCTTTATTATTCAAATAGAACTGTTCAATTTCTGATTTTAAATATCTTCTTTGTCCCCCAGGTGTATAATACACACGAATTCCGTATCCCTTTACTTCTTCGTCTTTTTCCAAGCGTCGTAAAGTGGCCGTAGAAATCCCTAATAAACTGGCTGCTTCTTTAATAGTGATAAAAATACAAATCCCCCCAGTGCATCAAACTTATACAAACTTATACAAACTTATTATAATGAAATATTACTGAGATATTATAAAAATGTCAATTGAATTTTCTAAATAATCTTTATTTTATTAAATTTTAGTTTAGTTTTTATTGTGAAAAATTTATAATGCAGGAATAGATGAGTTTTTAACGCTAATGGAGTGCCGAACGATTAGAGCGGTTAGCAACTATCATTGAATTTCATTTTTAACCAATAAAAAACCCTCCCTGCTCCATAAGAGCAAAGAGGGAAAACCCTTGGTATATAAGGTTTTTTAACGCTTTGAGAACTGAGGAGCACGACGGGCTGCTTTAAGACCGTATTTCTTACGCTCTTTCAAAGACGGATTTCTTCCCTATTAAATGGGAGTTCATAAACCGCTTTAAAACAACGTTCTTCCCTTTTAGTGTTTTATGGTATTTTTTTTCATTTTACACAAAGGGTATTCAAATTAAATACGCTGGCAGGCTATATACAGGAAACCGATTTGGGTATTTATTTTTAGATTTATGCTGTTGCCCAAATGCTCAATGAAACACCATGGTTTTGATCATAAGGATTATTTGAATTTCACCCACAATTGAATAATTGAATAAATGATCCCTGCCATAAGTGAGAAAAAAGTTAAGTAAAGGGAAAGATTATTTACAGGTTCTTCGAATATAAATAAATGAGGCCAGGGCATAAAAGTACCTTGGGTGATTACTTCAATAAAAGTATAAGCAGCTATGATAGCTAGTGTAATATCTAAACTTTCAGTAGCACTTAGAATTGCTATTCCTATTAATAGAAAAAATATGTAAAGCATAAGGAGGTGAACGAATAAAACACCAGAAAAGAAATCAATCCCCTTCAAAGATATAGTTAAGCTAGTCAATAAGGAGATAAAAATCCCATGTAATAAGAAATGCCTAGTAATATCGAATATAATATTCTTCCGGTAATAACGGATCAATGTCTCTTTTGAACCTTCTTCAAATACACTATTATAAATGAAAACTAGATGCCATCCTGCCATTGGTACAGCTAAGCCCTGTACAGATATATACGGCATGAATGGATCGTCGAACCTTTCTCCAAATAATAGTATTAGGAAGAAGCTAAGCCCATAGAACAAGAAAGGAAAAATATACAAATAACGAAGTAACTTAAGGTCGAATATAAATAAATGAGTAATCTTATTCATATGTATCCTCTTTAAGTAATGCAAGATAACCATCCATCAAACGAGGGTTTACAGATTTTCCTATAGGTTTATCTGATAATATACGAACAATAATATGAGAAAGTTCATCATCCATTTGTACAACCTCTTTTGTAGAAATAATTTCATCCAATTCTGATAAAGATGCTTTTATTTCGAATGTACAGTCAGCTGCTTTTTGTTTTAATTCCCCCGGTTCTCCTTCAAAGAGTACTTGTCCATTTTTGATTACACCAATTTTGGTACATAGAAATTCTATATCTTCAACAATATGAGAAGAAATAATTACTGTATGCTGCTTGCCTAACTGCTTTAGAAGATTACGAAAACGTATACGCTCCTCGATGTCTAAGCCTGCTGTAGGCTCATCAAAAAGTAGAATAGTTGGCTTTCGCAAAAGAAGTTGCGCAATTCCAACACGCCTTCGCATTCCACCAGATAATTCAGACATTTTTTTGTATAAATGCTCAGATAAATTTACCTGTTCAACCACCTCAATTATTTGTTTATGATATGAAATAGAAGGCTTTTTATCTTGGAGAATGGCTATATGTTCAAGTACATCATACATTTTAAGCTCCGGATAAACCATAAAATCTTGAGGTAAATATCCAATTTGCTCATTTTGCTTAATATATTTACCAGTGCTAATCAACTTTTTATCTATAAACACACTACCCGAATTAAAGTCTGTAAGACTAGCTAGGATCTTCATTAGAGTAGTCTTCCCAGCCCCATTAGGCCCTATCAGTCCATAAACCCCTGTAAAAGAAAGTGTAACATTAGATAATATTTGCTGTTTTTTTACTACTTTTGAAAGGCTTTGAACCTGAATTTCCAAACTACCTCCACTCCTTTATTAATTTATCCACCTTTTCCCAATCCCATGTATTGTCCATCTCTTCATACCAGTCTTTTAAAAATTTATGACGTTGTTCAAAACTGAGTTGGTAATAATGTTGGTAGAGACCTTCGATAATTTCCTGTTCAACTTTTGGTAAATGATATGATTCCATACTTCTTCCTTCAAGCTCAATAGGTAGTTCAAGCTTTTTACGAAGAAATTGACTCGCCATATTTACCCATTCCCCATGCAACTTATCCGACCCTTTTTTTGGAACAGCAAGTTGAAGTATTCTCTTTTGAAAGTCCTTCATAGTATCATATGAATCAACAGAACCAGGGTATCCAGTATTGTATACGAGATGGTCAGTTGTAAGTAAAGAGGATAGTCCATAATTAGAAAAAACAATTTTCTTAGGTAACGACTGTACTAGTGTTGGAGCTAGTTGCTGCGCTTCATTCAAGGTTACCTCTAATTGTGATAATACTGTAGGGACCCTTTCTTTCATATTGGGCCAGTCTGCTGGGTATGTTATTCGGTAATCTCCATATATGAGTTGATTTCCTTGACCTGCAATAATGGTTAAAGCTTCGGCCTCCCCCTTGTATAATTCCCCTTGTCTCTGTAAGTTACTGAAAAGTACCTCTTCTGATTCTAATGTAAAGTGATAACTCTCTTGGTTAAAAAAGTGTTCACTCAATTGAATCCAGTCTATATATTCATTAAACTCATACATATGTGACGCTCTCTTTTTAGGATACCAAGCATAATTTGCTAATAATACTGTCCTTCCTTCTTTAATAGGAACAAAATTAGTATCAACTATATTATAATGAAATGTCAGCGAGGAGCTGTCTGATATTAAGAAAATCCTGATAATATCTCCACTACGTTCAAAATCAACCTGTTCTCCATCTGCTATAATCTCTCTCACTGGATAAGCATGGTATAGCTGGAAGGTCGGTTCTAGTGTATCCAAATGGGAAAGATTCACCTCTACAGATACATGTGTACCTTCCATAGATATCACGTATGAGTCAATTTCATATCGCAGATCTGACTCGGTCTCTTCAATATTCATATAGTAGTCTGTCTCTATGGTGTTATCAGCAGTACTAAAAGCCTTCATACTTAATTTTACTGCACTGTACGAGGTTACTGTGAAGAGAACTAAAACAGCTAACAATACATTAATAACTAACCTTCGCTCTCTGGTTCTAATTGTCCAACGTAGCGAGGATAACAAAATTATTCCTAGAAAAATGAGGAACCAAGATATCAACTTTAGTTCATTCCCCCAATGTACATCAAAACCTATAAAAGGTTTATATACTAACATAATATTATTCATTCCAATGAAAAGTAACGACTTCAATTCGTTTGCTTGCACTGTACTAAAGAATGGAAAAAACACTTCCGTACTAACACTTCCTGTTATTATCCACAAAAATAATATAGCAAAAAAGCTGATTTTTTTAGTTCCCAAGAGCATAGCAACCAATACACCATAAATCAGTGTTAATATTAATGGAGCGAGCATATAAATATATAAAAACCTAAACATAGACAAATAAATCTCTGAATTCTCGATACCCACTAATAAATAAATTATTGTATATATTCCATAAACAAAAAATAACATGCAACACTGAACGATAAAATGAGCAATAAACATTGCACTAACTTTTTCCAACAATATCCTATATCCATCAACAAAAAAGGAATGAACTCCATAAAGTAATTCTCGGGAAAATAGGCTATAGAAAAATACCATATAAAATATTGACACAATTTGAACAATCATGGCTATTTCACTTAGAAGGTTTCCGTACTCTTCCCTCCCATGAGGATTAGTAAAAAATAACGCTAGCCGGATTATTAATAATAGGAAGAAGGTTATACTTGCCATTACATAAAGCTTACTTTGACCTATTCTTTTTAAATAAAAGCGATAAAGTAGCACCCATCGCACTTTCTTTCACCCGCTCCCTAGAGGATAATAATTAAATAACGAAACAACTAAGTTATATATTTTTTTATATAAAAACTAATTTTCAATTTGTATTAAAAATTGAAGTAGGGAAGCAAAGTAAAATTAATTTTCTCACTTCCCAACTTCTAGTTTTCAATCAATAATTTTTTGCAATATTACTAATATACTGTAATTCTTACAGCACCTCTAGAACCGACTGTTTGAGGTATCCTTTCAAAATTGATAATCATTTAATCTTTAGCTTGCACTCTAGTACAGCATTTTGTAACTTTAATGTCTTGATAAAAATGCTTTATTCAATTTTATATCTGGTGGCAAAAATAAAGGATGATGGCGTGAATCTCAAAATTTTATCGTGTATTATAACTTTAAAGCCTTGCCATTTTATTTGTTTAGTATAAGTATATTTTGATGTTATTGGTTCATTATTACAACGTTGAAAAAGAGCTTAATACCTTTTTAGTATACTCAACGATTAATATATTAATGTTTAAAAGGTTTTTAAATAGACAATTATCAAAACAACAAAATCACATGCCGGGAGCATCACAGAAAAAGAGATTTATATATCTTTTTTTAAGAGTGCTAAGTTAAAAAACAGAGTTTACCCGTGAATTGGTGGTCCACCATCTAGACCTGGCGTTTCTTCAGTTGCTCCTGCAGAAAATGGAATCATAAGTAGAATTGCACTACTTAATAATCCTATTAAAAGAAGTTTCTACCTACCAAATCCCTCTTTTTTTGTTATTATCTCACATTTGTAGACGTCAAGTCGAATTTAACACTTTTTGCCCGTTTCCTTTTTACACTTCTGCTGAAAAGATGCTTTTCCGATTTTTCATACGATGGCTTTCCTCATTTTCTCCACCCTGTATGACTTCCACACGATGTAGTAAACGATCTAAAATAGCCGTTGTAATGCCTAATCACAGGGATATTTCGTCCCAGATTCATATGTTTATTTGCTGTGATTTTTGTTCCTGCTTTGTTCCTTTTTTCCCTCAAATTTCCTTGCGCTGTCCCTGGGGTCACAGGCAAAATAGGAACAGCTAAATCCATTCGTATCAAGGGGTCACGTCGAAGCAAGTCTAAAAGGGAAAAGGCTGCCTCAAAACGACCGCTACTTTGTTCTGTGACTGAGCTAAAATTTAATATAAAATATCCGATGACTTTATTTACTTGTTCGGAACGCTTAAAATCGCGGGGAATATCACGAGTCTCCCTTCCTGAGATTTTTAAAGGGATTTCATCAATAGAAAAAAGCCGACTATCTTCCAACCAATTTGGGAGATAATCGACTACATCTTCTGTTCTGTATGATTGTGACCGAACAAATGCTTTTGTTCTTTCCATTCATTCTCACACTCATAGATAGAACCCTTGAAATCCATGTGTTCTTCTTTAGTTAACACATGGTTTTACTTATCCTTCGATGTATTGACCCTCATTCAGCCATAGTTTCCTTGTTTATATATCGCCTGCTAGCGATTTAATTATTTTATATCAGGTTTTCAACTTTTTTATATTTACTTACGAATTTAATAACAACCTCACGATCGACGAGCACCTTACCTTTTAACTCAAAAATTAATAAGCCAAGTTTTTCTAATTTTTGCAAATGACCAAAAGAAATGCCCATAAACTCACAACATTGCTTTTTCGTCATAAACCTCCCCGATCCGATGGATTATGTCACGTTGCCGAAACTAGCTGATGATAAGCAGCCCATCTTTACGGTCTATAATCATTTGAAACATGAAATGGATTATTTGTTACTTAAATGAAAAGCTAGAAAGGATTTATTTAAAAAACCCGGAGCTGCCACAAATAAATGTTCACGTCTTTAGGCATACACATGCCAGTTTGTTGCTTGTAACTGGTGCTTCCATCAAAGATGTACAAGCCCGGCTCGGCCATACAGATATTCAAACGAATAGGGTCATTCCTATTCATAAAAAGATACATCACTTAATTGAAGCTCGTATGGATCCAAACAATGAATACTTAGTTACCAATCACGAAAACCAAAAAATGAGTTACTATGTCTACTATCACGAAAGATGGAAAAAAGTTATGGAGCAATTAGAATTAGAGCATAGACCACACGATTGCAGACATACATTTGCTACGCTCATGGACAACGCAGGGGCAAATAAACTGTCTATCAAACGAATCATAGACCACGCCTCGAAAGACATCACAGACAAAGTCTATACACACAAGGATATTGAACAGCTGCTTATAGCGATAGATACGCTTGAATAAGCGGCTTTCTCTTTAAAAATCTTTGTATATTACCCGTATATTATGTGTATATTACGTGTACGAATTTGGACGATTTTACAGCACCTCATAAAATAGGAAAACCCCCAACCATAAGCGGTTGAGGGTTTTGGAAAACATAAAAACTTATCGTTTTGAGAACTGAGGAGCACGACGGGCTGCTTTAAGACCGTATTTCTTACGTTCTTTCATACGAGCGTCACGAGTTAAGAAGCCAGCGCTCTTAAGTGCTGCACGGTTCTCAGGATCGACTTGAAGAAGTGCACGAGCAACACCGTGACGGATTGCGCCCGCTTGTCCTGTGTAACCACCACCATTAACATTTACATGAACGTCATATTGACCTTCAATTCCTGTTTCAACAAGTGGTTGCTTAACAATAAGCTTTAACGTTTCAAGATTGAAATATTCGTCTAATTCACGACCGTTAATAACGATACGACCGTCGCCAGGCAATAGACGTACACGAGCAACTGAGTGCTTGCGGCGACCTGTACCGTAATATTGTACTTGTGCCAAAATAATACCCTCCTATCAATTAGCCACGAAGTTCGTAAACTTCTGGTTTTTGTGCTTGATGTTTGTGTTCGCTACCAGCATATACATGAAGCTTCATGCCTTGCTTACGTCCCAGTGTATTCTTTGGAAGCATTCCTTTGATGGCAAGCTCTAACATACGCTCAGGCTTGTTAGCGCGCATGTCACCAGCTGTCGTTTGCTTCAATCCACCTGGATGACCGCTGTGACGATAATAAATCTTATCGTTTAATTTGTTGCCAGTTAACTCAATTTTTTCTGCATTAATGACGATGACATGGTCACCTGTATCTACATGTGGAGTAAAAGTAGGCTTATGCTTCCCACGAAGAATCGATGCAACTTCAGAAGCAAGACGACCAAGAGTTTGGCCTTCAGCGTCTACTACATACCACTTACGCTCAACTTCATTTGGCTTTGCCATATATGTTGTACGCATTAATTTTCCCTCCTAAGAAAAACGTTCACGTTCTTAACTTACTATTCAAGATATTAAACACGTCAATTGTAACATTCCGTCACCCGGGGCTAGTGGGATCAGAATTACCATCTAACATCATATAACATTGGAATACCAATGTCAACAGCATGTTACACTAGGATTCGTTGTTTTAAAGAAAACCGATTCTCTTTTTTGATCTCACTGAAAGCAAGAGCTAAAAGGTTCCTCAATCAGCTGACTCGTCATAACTAACCGACCATAGTGTTAATCCATGACCAGGTGCCGTCTTTCCAGCCATTGCTCGGTTCTTTTCTGCTAAAATGAAGGGAAGCTCCTTCGCCTCTCTTTTTCCAGCGCCGACCTCAAGAAGTGTTCCAACGATGATGCGCACCATATTGTAGAGAAAGCCGTTTCCAATCACTGAGAAGATAATTTCATTGTCTTCTTGCCAGACCTTCACGCTTTTTACCGTTCGCACTTTGTTCTGTACCTCTGTTTTTGCAGCACAAAAGGAAGTGAAGTCATGTGTGCCTTCAAGATACTTAGCTGCTGCTTGAATGGCTTTTATATTTAATGGCGTCGGAACATGGTATGTCACCCTCCGCTTAAAAACATCCTCTTGAGGCTGTGCGAGCACCCGATAGCGGTACTCCTTCATTTTTGCTGAAAAACGGGCATGGAAATCCTTTGAGGTGCTTTTTGCGGCGAGAATTCGGACATCCTTTGGTAAGTGGACATTGATGGCTTGAGGCCATTTTGTTTCAGGAATCGTTAAAGGTGTATCAAAATGGATCACCTGTCCTTGGGCATGGACGTTTGTATCGGTTCGTCCAGATGCCGTCACGCCGATCAATTGTCCCTTATGAATGGTCGCAAGCGCCTTTTCTAGTACCGATTGTACCGTACGTTTATTCGGTTGTTTTTGATATCCAAAAAACTCTGTTCCTTCATAAGCGATCACACAACAAATGCGTTCCAAATCAAACTCACCTTCTTTTTATGCCCGCAGTAAAAACAGGCCGACTCCAAATAGAAGAACAATGACAATTCCAGCCGTGTCTGCCCCTCTCCACTTCAGTTCCCGAAGCTTCGTTCGTCCTTCACCGCCGCGATATCCCCGCGCTTCCATTGCCAATGCTAACTCCTCCGCACGCTTGAATGCACTTAAAAACAAAGGAATGAGCAACGGAATCACTGCTTTAAATCGCTCCCGCAACGGTCCAGCTGTAAAATCAACACCCCTTGCCATTTGCGCCTTCATAATTTTTTCCGTTTCCTGTAAAAAGGTCGGGATAAATCGAAGGGCAATCGAGATCATAAGGGCAAGCTCATGAGTCGGGACCCCAAGGCGTTTTAATGGACCCAAAAGTGTTTCAAGCCCATCAGTCACTTGAATTGGCGTTGTTGTTAACGTAAGCAAAGACGTAATAATCACTAACGTTAACAAGCGTAATGAGATAAACACTCCATTTATGATACCCGCTTCATGAATGGTAAACCCACCGATTGCAAACACAGCAGGTCCTTCCTTCGTCATGATAAGGTGGACAAGAAGTGTGATAAAAACGAGCCAAAAGATAGGTCTCATCCCTCGGTAGATAAAGGAAACAGGAACTCTTGATAAGAGCACTAAGATGATAGTAAAGGCAATGAGCATACTATAGCTGACCCAGCTGTTTGCTAAGAAAATAATCGCAACAAGCAAAAAGATAGAAATGAGCTTTGACCGGGGATCCATATGGTGCAATGGTGAATTGGTTGGAACAAACTGTCCGATAATAATGCTTTGAAACATTAGCGTGCTCCCCCTTCTTCAAGAAGCATCTTCATATAGTCAGCAAGCTCATCAACCGTAAACAAAGCAGGAACATGCTCTAACTGAAATCGTTGCTTCACCGCTTGGAGAAAGCGGAGCGTGTTAGGTACATCTAAACCCAGCTCCTGCAGCATTTCCACATGGGTAAAAACCGTTAAACGGTCACCTTGTGCTGCAACCTTCCCCTCATTCATCACGATAATATGATCGGCGTAGGCAGCAGCATCGGCCATGTTATGGGTTACAAGCACAGTGGTCATACCTTTTTCCTGATGAAGCTCATAGAACATCTTCATGATTGCACGCTGGCCAGCCGGGTCCAAGCCTGCCGTTGGTTCATCTAGAATGAGCACACTTGGCTGAATGGCTAAAACGCCTGCGATGGCAACACGTCTCATCTGACCACCACTTAAATCGAAAGGAGACACTTCTAATAGGTCCTCTGAAAGTCCAACAAGGGGTAAGATTTCTTTAGCCCGCTTCAATGCCTTTTGTTCCGAGAGCCCGAAATTAATCGGTCCAAAGCAAATGTCTTTGGCAACCGTTTCTTCGAACAGCTGATGCTCCGGATACTGAAAGACAAGCCCTACTTTTCGGCGTAATTCCCGAAGCTCCTTCGGCTTCTTCCCAGCTTCAATTGTATGTTGGCCGATCTTAATTTGACCGTGAGAGGGTTTGATCAACCCGTTGAAATGCTGAACGAGCGTCGACTTTCCAGATCCTGTATGACCAATAATCGCTGTATAAGAGCCCGATGGGATAGAAAGCGTAACATCCGATAAGGCAATCTTTTCAAACGGTGTCCCCTGCATATAACGATGCTCTAACTGTTTAACTTCAATGTCCATAATGCCTCGACCACCTCCCTTTCAGTTAAAAGTGATGGTCCAAGCTCAATTCCTCTTTCGGCAAGTGCTTCTTGAAGCTGAAAAGAGAAAGGGACGTCAAGTCCATACACAGAAAGAACATCCTTGTTCTGAAATACCTCCTGAGGTGGTCCATCCATAGCGACTTGTCCTTGATCAAGGACGAGAACACGCTCTGCGCAAACGGCTTCTTCCACGTCATGAGTAATGGATAGGAGTGTGATTCCCCGCTCATGGAGCATCTGCATCGTCTTAAGAATATCCTTCCGGCCGCTTGGATCGAGCATAGAGGTTGCTTCATCAAAAATGATAACCTCTGGTTCAATGGCAAGAATTCCTGCAATTGCAACACGTTGCTTTTGTCCCCCTGATAATCGATGTGGTTCCTGTTCAAGCAATTCGTCGATTCCAACCAGCTTAGCTACTGTTTCAATCCGTTCAAGCATCAAGTCTCGGGAAAAACCCCTATTTTCCATCCCAAACGCCAGGTCGTCTCGTACTTTTGTCGCAACAAATTGATGCTCAGGATTTTGAAATACCATCCCTACTCGATTACGAATTGCCCATCTCTCTTCTTCATCTAGAATGGACAACGCATCAAACGTAATACTGCCTTCTGTTGGAAGCAAAAGACCGTTCATAAGCTTTGCCATCGTTGATTTTCCTGAACCATTTGGGCCAACGACAGAAACCCACTGTCCTTTTTCAATGTGAAGGTCCATACCTTTAATGACTTGTTTTTCTGTCCCTTCATAGTGAAAGGTTACATTTTGAAAGGAAAATCCTTGTCCCATTCCATCACCCACCTATGGTCTTCTCCCGACGTCTTTTTTGTCCATTTATACAACAAAATAACTTTCTAAGCTGCCTTGTCCTTACCCTCTCACTCCATTTTTCTCGATAAAAACAAAAAAGGGCTCCAGAGTCAGAGCGTATAACTTGCTCAGATCCTGTCCTGCCCTTTGTCGCCTCATATCTTGACTCTCTTATTTAGACATCAACTTATACAAGCTCGATAATCACCATTGGTGCTCCGTCTCCACGACGTGGACCAATTTTAAGAATACGAGTGTATCCACCTTGACGGTCTTCATAACGTGTCGCAATATCAGAGAATAGCTTTTGGATTGCGTCTTGACCAGACTCCTCATCCGCCACTTCTCTACGAATGAATGCCGCAGCTTGACGACGAGCATGCAAGTCACCACGCTTACCAAGCGTAATCATTTTTTCTACGATTGAACGCAACTCTTTTGCTTTTGCTTCAGTTGTTTCAATTCTCTCGTTGATGATAAGGTCAGTAGCTAAATCACGGAACAATGCCTTACGAGCAGCACTGTCACGACCTAATTTTGCATATGCCATGTTCGTTTTCCCTCCTTTGTAACGTATTCTGCCTCAGAACAAAAAAGCAGAACCTGCTTACATGAAAAATTCATCTTTAAACACAATAAAAATGAAAGGGTTCAAGGAAAGTATGTCCAAGCCCGCCTATTCTTCTTTACGAAGACCTAGTCCAAGCTCACCAAGCTTCTCTTGTACTTCTTCCAAAGATTTACGCCCAAGGTTCCGTACTTTCATCATGTCTTCTTCTGTTTTTTGCGTTAACTCTTGCACCGTATTAATGCCAGCACGCTTTAAACAGTTATAAGAACGGACGGAAAGATCAAGCTCCTCAATCGTCATTTCAAGGACTTTTTCTTTCTGATCCTCTTCTTTTTCAACCATGATTTCAGCATTTTGCGCTTGGTCCGTTAAGCCAACAAAAATATTCAAGTGCTCCGTAAGGATTTTCGCACCTAAAGAAACTGCTTCTTCAGGCCGGATACTTCCGTCAGTCCAAACATCAAGGGTTAGTTTATCATAGTTAGTTACTTGGCCGACACGCGTATTTTCCACTTGGTAATTCACACGTGATACTGGTGTGTAGATCGAGTCAATCGGAAGAACGCCAATTGGTTGATCATCATTCTTATTTCCTTCAGCAAGAACATATCCGCGTCCACGCTTTGCGACAAGACGCATGTGGAGATGAGCCCCCTTAGTCAATGTTGCAATATGAAGGTCAGGATTTAACACATCTACATCACTATCGTGAGTTAAATCACCAGCCGTTACTACGCCTTCACCCTGGAAATCTATTTCAAGCGTTTTTTCTTCATCTGAATAGATTTTTAACGCTAGCTTCTTTAAGTTTAAAATGATCGTCGTGACATCTTCTACAACGCCTTCAATCGTCGAGAATTCATGCAACACACCATCAATTTGAACAGAAGTTACGGCAGCGCCAGGAAGTGAGGAGAGAAGAATACGACGTAAGGAGTTCCCTAAAGTTGTCCCATATCCACGCTCTAGTGGCTCAATGATAAATTTTCCATATTTAGCGTCTTCGCTAATCTCAATCGTTTCAATATTTGGCTTTTCGATTTCAATCATTAAACAAACCCTCCTTCAAAACGTCGAACTCCGGTAGACTGCCAGGAAAGCCTAACCGGAATTCCCCATTAGGCCGTTCCCAACCGTTTCACCTTTTTGCCAACCTGGATAAACTCGTCTTACCCATTATTGACACTTTCAGGAAATCTATACAATGATTGATTTCTTACACTCTACGACGTTTTGGCGGACGGCAGCCGTTATGAGGAACAGGAGTGACATCTTTAATCATGTTCACTTCGAGTCCAACAGCTTGCAATGAACGAATCGCAGCTTCACGACCAGCACCAGGGCCTTTTACAGATACTTCGATTGTCTTCATGCCATGCTCCATTGCAGCCTTTGCAGCCGTTTCAGCAGCCATTTGCGCAGCAAATGGTGTGGACTTACGAGAACCTTTGAATCCTAATGCACCCGCACTAGCCCAAGAGATTGCGTTACCGTGAACATCTGTGATTGTCACAATCGTGTTGTTAAATGTAGAACGAATGTGTGCTACACCAGACTCAACGTTTTTACGTTGACGACGCTTTGGACGAGTATTCGTTTTCTTAGCCATGTTTTATGCTACCTCCCTTACTTATTTCTTCTTATTCGCTACTGTACGACGAGGACCTTTGCGCGTACGAGCATTGTTTTTAGAGTTTTGACCACGAACTGGTAAACCGCGACGATGACGAATGCCACGATAAGAACCAATTTCGATTAGACGCTTGATATTCAATGAAACTTCACGACGAAGGTCACCTTCAACCTTGTATCCTTCAATGACTTCACGAATACGGCCTAATTCTTCTTCTGTTAAATCACGAACGCGCGTATTTTCAGAAACGTTCGCTTTTTCTAGGATCTCAGCAGCTTTTGCTTTACCGACTCCGTAAATGTAAGTTAATGAGATTACGACTCGCTTATCACGAGGAATATCGACACCTGCAACACGTGCCATGCACTAAACACCTCCTTGAATGTTAACCTTGTTTTTGTTTGTGCTTCGGATTTTCACAAATAACCATAACCGTACCTTTACGGCGGATGACTTTACACTTTTCACAAATCGGCTTGACTGATGGTCTTACCTTCATCTTTATTTACCTCCTTGATAATACGGAGTGCCTCATTCGTTATTTTTATTACGAAATACGAATATCCTTCTCAGACATTCGTCCTTAAGTGACCTCTTACTTGTATCGATACGTGATTCTTCCACGAGTTAAATCATAAGGTGATAGCTCAACGGTTACTTTATCTCCTGGTAAAATTCGAATGAAATGCATGCGAATTTTTCCAGAAACATGAGCTAAAATTTTATGACCATTCTCAAGTTCAACACGGAACATTGCATTTGGAAGGGGTTCAATAACCGTTCCTTCCACTTCAATTACGTCTTCCTTGGCCATGAATGCTCCTCCTTCCTTCAGTAAATCAGAACTCTATTGAAAACCTGGTGATCGCGACCCTTCCCATTCTGCTTGTAACCACCCTGTTATTTCAAAGCAGAAGCAAGCGACGGATGAAAGATATGCAAGCTGTTCAGGTATTATGCTTTTCACTCAGATAATTAGCGAAATGAATAACACGTTTAATCATACCATTAAACTAGTCTTGATCTCGACCTTTATCATTCGGATCACTCTTAGCCCAGTGTTATCCCACTGTCATTACCTTTTAGCTTAGCTTTGTTAAAATTTCATACCCAGTTTCAGTGATCGCAATCGTATGCTCAAAGTGTGCACAGTTTTTCTTATCAACTGTTACAACTGTCCAGTTATCAGATAACGTTCGCACATATCGAGAACCTGCGTTTACCATCGGTTCAATAGCAAGTACCATGCCTGGCTTCAAACGCGGCCCTTTACCAGGAGGACCATAGTGAGGGATTTGTGGATCTTCATGTAAGTCTTGCCCGACTCCATGCCCAACATACTCACGAACAATCGAGTATCCTTTAGGTTCCACATATGATTGAATCGCATGAGAGATATTTGACAATCGCTCACCTGGCTTTGCTTCTTCCAATCCCTTGTAGAGAGACGCTTCAGTTACATCAAGTAACCTTTGGTCTTCCTCTGATATTTCTCCAACGGCATACGTCCATGCGGAATCGCCGTGGTAGCCGTTGTATTTTGCACCGATGTCAACACTGATGATATCCCCTTCTTTGAGCACCCTTTTACCTGGAATCCCATGTACCAATTCTTCATTTACTGAAGCGCAGATGCTACCTGAAAAACCATTATAGCCTTTGAAAGAAGGTGTTGCTCCGTATGAACGAATCAACTTCTCTGCAATCTCATCTAATTCCTTTGTTGTAACTCCAGGCTGAATGTGTTTCTTTAACTCCTGATGGGTCAAAGCAACAATTCTGCCAGCTTCTCGCATGATTTCAATTTCTCGCTCTGTCTTACTAATAATCATGCAGAGAGTCCTTTCAGAAGTTGGTCAATATCTTCAAACACCTTATTGATGTCTTGATCACCATTGATGTTTTTCAGATAACCTTTTTCTGTGTAGAAATCAATGAGTGGCTGTGCCTGTTTTTGATTGACCTCTAAACGTTTTTTTACAGTTTCAGGCTTATCATCATCGCGTTGAATCAACTCACTACCGTCTACATCGCAGATGCCTTCAACCTTAGGAGGGTTGAACATGACGTGATAGGTTCTTCCAGATGTAGGTGACACACGACGACCTGTTAAGCGATCCATTAATAGCTGCTCTGGTACATCGATGTTAAGGACGTAATCAAGCTGACGTTCCATAGAAGCTAGCATCTTTTCAAGCGCTTCTGCTTGAGCAACGGTACGTGGAAATCCATCTAATAAGAAACCATTCTCACAATCACTTTTGCTAAGGCGTTCTCGCACGATTCCAATCGTTACTTCATCTGGCACAAGCTCACCAGCGTCCATAAACGACTTTGCTTTCATCCCAAGTTCCGTTTCTTCCTTAATAGCAGCACGGAACATATCACCGGTTGAAATATGTGGGATGTTATACTTTTCTACAATTCGTTCTGCCTGTGTACCTTTCCCGGCACCAGGAAGCCCCATAAGAATCAGATTCATGTCGATCCCCTCCATCGCTCCGATATAAGAACAGAAGGCGAACAGGAAGAAACACTTCTCTTCTCTTTCCTGCCCTTCGTTACTTAATAAAGCCTTTATAAGAACGTTTAATTAATTGACTTTCAATCTGTTTCATCGTATCCAATGCTACACCAACAACGATTAACAAACCAGTTCCACCAATTTGAATAGCTGGCGGCAGCTCCATAAACTGAGTAAAGAAAACTGGAATAATCGCAACTGTTGTAAGAAACAAAGCCCCAACAAACGTTAACCGATACAAAATACGTGTAATATAGGCCTGTGTTGTCTTACCCGGTCGAATTCCAGGAATGTATCCACCTTGCTTTTTCAAATTCTCTGCCATCTGCTCTGGGTTGACTTGGATAAATGTATAAAAATACGTAAAACCAATAATCAACGCCGCATAAAAGATCATACCGATTGGCTCAGTATAGTCAAATACGCGAACGATCCATGCAGCGATTTCATTGTCAGTTCCAAAGAAACCAGCAACTGTAGGCGGGAATAGAAAGAGTGACATTGCAAAGATTACTGGGATAACCCCTGCTGCATTTACCTTTAATGGTAAATGAGTAGATTGACCACCCACTGGATTTCTACCTACCAGACGTTTTGCATATTGAACAGGGATTTTACGTAACGCCTGTTGGACGAAGATAACACCAACAATAATCGCTAAAACGGCAAGTGCCAGAAGAAGGATTGTCACGATGCTCAAGAAAAGCTGATCTCCTGCATCTTGGATTTGCGAAACGTAAATTTGATTTAGACCATTCGGAATTCCTGCAGCGATACCTGCAAAAATAATGATTGAAATCCCGTTCCCGACTCCTTTGGCCGTGATTTGTTCACCAAGCCACATTAAGAAGGCCGTTCCTGCTGTTAGCACAAGCGCAATAAATAAATACATTGGTACACTAGGATTCGGAATTAATCCCGGGAATAAACTATTAAACCCGACTGACATTCCTAGTGCTTGAATGAAACCTAAAACGATCGTCCCATAGCGGGTGAACTGGGCTAACTTACGTCGGCCAGCCTCGCCCTGTTTTGCCCACTCAGCAAATTTCGGCACGACATCCATTTGAAGCAATTGGACGACAATTGATGCTGTGATATATGGCATTATACCCATTGCAAAAATCGAGAAGTTCCCTAATGCTCCACCACCAAACGTATTTAAAAAGCCAAAGGCATTCGCCTGGTCCATAAAGTCAAGAGCATCTCGATTCGATCCAGGAACAGGAATAAAGCTCCCAATTCGAAATACAATGAGCATGAGTAGGGTGAAAATAACCTTCCGGCGTAAATCACCCACTCGCATAATGTTGGAGATCGTTCGGAACATTAAATCACCTCAGTTTTCCCGCCAGCTGCTTCGATTGCCTCAACTGCACTAGCAGAAAACTTGTTAGCTTTTACAGTTAAGTTCTTTTCGAGCTTACCATTACCAAGAATCTTAATGCCATCCTTGACGTTCTTCACGACACCTGTTTCGATAAGAAGTTCAGGAGTTACCTCTGTTCCATCTTCAAAACGGTTAAGTGTTTCAAGATTTACAAGCGAGAACACCTTACGTGTAGGATTCGTGAAACCACGTTTTGGTAACCGACGGTATAATGGGTTTTGACCCCCTTCAAATCCAAGACGAACACCGCCACCTGAACGAGCGTTTTGCCCTTTATGTCCTTTACCAGCCGTTTTTCCGTTTCCAGATCCAATACCACGCCCTACGCGGTTACGCACTTTACGAGATCCTTCTGCAGGCTTCAACTCATGAAGTTTCATGTTGACACCTCCTCATGTATAAATTGATCGATTATGCTTCGATTTCTTTAACTGTTAACAAATGTGATACTTTGTTGATCATCCCACGAATCGCTGCATTATCTTCCTGTACAACTGTTTGGTGCATTTTACGCAAACCAAGTGTTTTTACCGTTACACGTTGGTTTTCTGGACGACCAATCAGACTACGAGTGAGGGTAATTTCTAATTTCTTAGCCATTTGGTTTCCCTCCTTATCCTAACAGTTCTTCCACAGTTTTACCGCGAAGTTTTGCAACTTCCTCAGCACGCTTTAATTCTTTAAGGCCTTGCATTGTAGCACGAACCATGTTGATAGGGTTGTTTGAGCCTAAAGATTTTGAAAGGATATCGCCGACACCAGCAAGATCAAGAACCGCACGAACCGGTCCACCAGCAATAACCCCTGTACCTTCAGAAGCTGGCTTAAGTAGTACTCGACCTGCTCCAAAGTGTCCAATAATTTCGTGTGGAATCGTTGTTCCAACAACTGGTACCTCAACAAGGTTTTTCTTCGCATCTTCTACCGCTTTACGGATTGCCTCAGGAACTTCCTGTGCTTTACCCATACCGAATCCAACATGGCCGTTTTTATCGCCAACAACAACCAATGCAGCAAAACGGAAACGACGTCCACCTTTTACGACCTTTGCTACACGATTGACGGCAACAACTTTCTCTTCAAGTTCCAACGTATTAGGGTCAATACGACGCATTCGTTTTCCCTCCTTTGTTCATTAAAATTGCAACCCAGCTTCACGGGCTGCATCTGCAAGAGTTGCCACACGTCCGTGATACACGTATCCACCACGGTCAAATACGACAACTTTGTATCCTTTATCAAGTGCACGCTTTGCAACAAGTTCTCCAACTTGCTTTGCAGCTTCAACGTTGCCACCATTCTCTAACTTAAGCTCTTTATCAAGGCTTGAAGCAGACGCTACAGTTACGCCGTTCACATCATCGATGAGTTGTGCGTAAATGTGCTTAGAAGAACGGAAAACGTTGAGGCGTGGACGTTCAGGTGTACCTGTTACAGTACGACGAACATGCGCGTGTCTCTTTTTACGAGCCACATTTTTATTAGCCTTCGTAATCATTGAACGTCATTCCTTTCCGTTAACTTATCTTTTATTTACCAGTCTTACCTTCTTTACGACGTACGTATTCGCCCTCATAGCGAATTCCTTTGCCTTTGTATGGTTCAGGAAGACGTACTGAACGGATGTTTGAAGCAACTGCTCCTACGCGTTCTTTGTCAATTCCTTTTACAACAACTTTTGTGTTAGAAGGAACATCGATTTCAATTCCTGCTTCAGGAACAATTTCTACTGGGTGAGAGTACCCAACGTTAAGAACAAGCTTTTGACCAGATTTCGATGCACGATACCCAACACCGATAAGCTCTAAAGCTTTTTCATAGCCTTTTGAAACACCTTCAACCATGTTGTTAATTAAGCTACGAGTTGTACCATGTAGTGCACGGTGTTCCTTCACATCAGAAGGACGCTCAACTGTTACTTGGTTCTCTTCAATCGTAATTTTCATATCAGGGTGAAGTTCACGCTTTAATTCACCTTTAGGACCCTTAACTGTTAGCAAGTTCTCGTTAAGAGTAATCGTTACTCCACTTGGAATTACCACCGGTTTATTACCGACACGAGACATTCTACGACACCTCCATTCATTTCAAGGATTGTATTACCAAACGTACGCTAATACTTCTCCGCCAACTTGCTGCTGACGTGCTTCCTTGTCTGTCATTACACCTTTAGATGTTGAAACAATCGCGATACCAAGACCGCCAAGTACACGAGGTAGTTCGCCTGCTTTCGCATATACGCGAAGCCCTGGCTTACTGATACGCTTAAGACCAGTAATAACACGCTCGTTTGTTGTACCATATTTTAAGAAGATGCGGATTACACCTTGCTTGTTATCTTCAATGAATTCATAGTCACGAATGAAACCTTCACGCTTAAGGATTTCAGCGATCTCCTTTTTTACCTTTGAAGCAGGTAGTTCAAGCTTCTCATGACGCACTGTATTCGCATTACGAATGCGAGTCAGCATATCTGCAATAGGATCTGTCATCACCATGTGTTTAACCTCCTTCCCGTTCTGGGGCTTACCAGCTTGCTTTTTTCACGCCAGGAATTTGCCCTTTGTAAGCAAGTTCTCTGAAGCAAATCCGGCATAATTTAAACTTACGCATGACTGAATGAGGACGACCGCAACGCTCACATCTTGTGTATTCTTGTACTTTATACTTGTGTGCACGCTTTTGCTTTGCAATCATAGATTTCTTTGCCAACGTTTTCCCTCCTCTTCGACACGTCGTCGATTATTTTTGGAATGGCATACCCATTTGAGTCAATAATTCACGTGCTTCTTCGTCGGTTTTTGCTGTTGTAACGATAACAACGTCCATACCACGAACTTTATCGACTTTATCATAATCAATCTCAGGGAAAATTAATTGCTCTTTCACACCAAGCGTATAGTTACCACGACCGTCAAATGCTTTTTTAGAAATTCCACGGAAGTCACGTACACGTGGTAATGAAACAGAAACTAACTTATCAAGAAATTCATACATACGCTCACCACGAAGAGTAACCTTCGCACCGATTGGCATGCCTTCACGAAGTTTGAAACCAGCAATTGATTTCTTCGCTTTTGTGACAACTGGCTTTTGACCAGTGATTTCAGTTAGTTCTTCAACTGCTTTATCTAGCACCTTTGCGTTTGATACAGCGTCACCTACACCCATGTTCACAACGATCTTTTCAAGTTTAGGCACCGCCATAATAGATGAATAGTTAAACTTCTCCATGAGAGAAGGTACGATTTCATTTTGATACTTCTCTTTAAGACGATTCATGCGTTTGACCTCCTTTCACCCTCTGACTACTTATCTAAAGCTTCGCCAGACTTCTTTGCAATACGTACTTTTTTGCCGTTCTCTACTTTATAACCTACACGAGTAGGTTCACCGCTCTTAGGATCAATAGGCATAACGTTTGAAGCATGAATTGCCGCTTCTTGATTCAAGATTCCACCTTGTGGATTATCTTGAGATGGCTTCGCGTGCTTCTTGACAATGTTAACACCTTCTACAAGCACGCGATTCTTTTTCGGATACGCTTCTAAAACCACGCCTTGTTTCCCTTTGTCTTTACCAGAGATGACCTTCACTGTGTCACCTTTTTTGACATGCATCTTCGCCATGTTCGCACCTCCTTGACAGGGCCTTTCAATCATTATCTATTAAAGAACTTCTGGAGCAAGAGACACGATCTTCATGAATTGGTTGTCACGAAGTTCACGTGCAACTGGTCCGAAAATACGAGTACCGCGTGGGCTCTTATCGTCACGAACAATAACAGCAGCATTTTCGTCAAACTTGATGTATGAACCATCGTTACGGCGAACACCGCTCTTTGAACGTACGATAACCGCTTTAACAACGTCACCTTTCTTGACAACGCCACCTGGTGTTGCTTGTTTCACCGAACAAACAATAATATCACCAATGTTAGCTGTCTTGCGACCAGAACCACCTAGAACTTTAATACAAAGAACTTCACGTGCACCAGAGTTGTCAGCAACCTTTAAACGGGTTTCTTGTTGAATCATTCGAACTTACCTCCCTTCGGATCGAGACTACATCTATTTAGATAATAACCGCTTCTTCTACGATTTCAATTAAGCGGAAACGTTTATCTTTTGAAAGCGGACGAGTTTCCATAATTTTAACGATATCGCCAATCTTAGCGCTATTGTTTTCATCATGTGCTTTAAACTTCTTAGAGTATTTCACACGCTTTCCATAAAGGCGGTCTTTCTTATATGTTTCGACAAGAACAGTAATTGTCTTATCCATTTTGTCAGAAACAACGCGCCCCGTATATACTTTACGTTGGTTGCGTTCCATTCAGCAAACCTCCTTTTTAGCCGTTGTTAATTCCAAGCTCACGTTCACGCAATACAGTCTTCGCACGCGCAATTGCTTTACGAACTTCACGAATACGGGTTGGGTTATCAAGTTGTCCAGTCGCTAGTTGGAAGCGAAGGTTAAACAACTCTTCCTTTAGAGCCTTTGTCTTTTGCTCAATTTCAGCAGTGGTTAAGTTACGGATTTCATTAGCTTTCATTTGCGTCACCACCCACTTCTTCGCGTTTTACAAACTTACATTTTACAGGTAGCTTATGAGAAGCTAGACGCAACGCTTCACGAGCCACTTCCTCAGAAACACCAGAGATCTCAAACATAATCTTTCCTGGCTTTACTACAGCTACCCATCCTTCAGGTGCCCCTTTACCAGAACCCATCCGTACTTCAAGCGGCTTAGCAGTGTAAGGCTTTGACGGGAAAATTTTAATCCAAACTTTACCGCCACGCTTCATGTAACGAGTCATTGCAATACGAGCAGCTTCGATTTGACGGTTTGTAATCCAAGACGCTTCAAGAGCTTGAAGACCATATTCACCGAAATGTACTTCAGTGCCACCTTTTGCACGACCGCGCATTTTTCCACGGTGTTCACGACGATATTTCACACGTTTTGGCAATAACATGATTAGTTGCCTCCTTCCTCTTTGTTCGTTCCTTTCGTTGGAAGGACTTCACCACGATAAATCCAGATTTTCACACCTAACTTACCGTAAGTTGTATCAGCTTCAGCTGTACCATAGTCAATATCAGCACGAAGCGTGTGAAGTGGAACAGTTCCTTCGCTATAGTGTTCTGCCCGTGCGATATCTGCACCACCAAGACGACCAGATACTTGAGTTTTAATACCCTTTGCACCTGCACGCATTGTACGTTGGATTGCTTGCTTCATTGCACGACGGAACGAAATACGATTTTCTAATTGACGAGCGATGTTCTCAGCAACAAGCTTCGCATCTAAGTCAGCTTGCTTGATTTCGAAGATGTTAATGTGAACTCGTTTGCCCGTTAATTCATTTAGTGCTTTGCGTAATGCTTCAACTTCAGAACCGCCTTTTCCGATCACCATACCAGGCTTAGCAGTAGAAATTGTAATATTTACGCGGTTTGCAGCACGTTCGATTTCAACTTTAGATACAGATGCATCTTTTAAACGCTTCTCAATGTATTCACGAATTTTAATATCTTCGTGAAGTAGATCAGCGTAATCTTTTTCAGCGTACCATTTAGACTCCCAGTCACGAATAATGCCAACTCGAAGCCCGACCGGATTAACTTTTTGACCCACGCTTTATCCCTCCTTCTTTTCTGTTACAACAATCGTAATATGACTTGTGCGTTTGTTAATGCGGCTTGCACGTCCCATTGCACGTGGACGGAAACGTTTAAGCGTTACACCTTCATTTACATATGCTTCACTGATTACGAGGTTGTTTGGTTCCATTTCGTAATTGTGCTCCGCATTCGCAATCGCAGAGTTAAGCAATTTTTCCACAACAGGTGACGCAGCCTTTGGTGTATGACGAAGAATTGCAATTGCCTCACCAACTTGCTTGCCACGAATAAGGTCAACAACGAGGCGTACCTTACGAGGAGCAATACGCACTTGTTTTGCTACAGCTTTAGCTTGCATGGACAGGACCTCCTCTCTTACTCACTTAACGTCTTGTTTTCTTGTCATCAGCAGCATGGCCTTTATACGTACGAGTAGGTGCGAATTCACCAAGCTTATGACCAACCATATCTTCAGAAATATAAACCGGTACATGCTTGCGTCCATCATAGACAGCGATCGTGTGACCGATGAATTCAGGGAAAATCGTTGAACGGCGAGACCAAGTCTTAATCACTTTCTTATCATCTGCTTCGTTCATTGCTTCGACTTTCTTCATTAAATGATCATCGACAAAAGGTCCCTTTTTTAAGCTACGACCCATTTGAGTACCTCCCTTCGTGATTGGCCCACGGTTCTAGAATAGAACCGCAGCGCAACCCCGTTATTTTTTACGACGACGTACAATGTACTTGTCGGATGCTTTGTTCTTCTTACGAGTCTTGTATCCAAGAGTTGGTTTACCCCATGGAGACATTGGAGACTTACGTCCGATTGGAGCTTTACCTTCACCACCACCGTGTGGGTGATCGTTCGGGTTCATAACAGATCCACGTACAGTTGGGCGCTTGCCTAACCAACGAGAACGACCTGCTTTACCAATGTTCACAAGCTCATGCTCTAGGTTACCTACTTGACCAATTGTTGCACGGCAAGTAGCTAGAATGTAACGAGTTTCACCAGAGTTAAGACGTACGAGTACGTAGTCCCCCTCTTTACCAAGAAGTTGAGCTTCCGTTCCAGCAGAACGTACAAGCTGTCCACCCTTTCCTGGCTTCAACTCAATGTTGTGGATAACCGTACCCACTGGGATATTTTTAAGTGGTAATGCGTTACCTACCTTGATATCCGCCTCAGCGCCTGATTCGATAACCATATCTACTTTAAGGCCTTTAGGCGCAAGAATATAGCGCTTCTCACCATCAGCGTAGTTGATAAGAGCAATATTTGCAGAACGGTTAGGATCATATTCGATCGTAGCAACGCGGCCTGGAATTCCATCTTTGTTGCGTTTGAAGTCAATAATACGGTATTGACGCTTGTGGCCACCACCTTGGTGACGAACTGTCAATTTACCTTGGTTGTTGCGTCCGCCTTTCTTGTGTAAAGGAGCGAGCAACGACTTTTCCGGCTTATCAGTCGTGATTTCTCTGTTGTCTAATGTTGACATTCCACGACGACCGGCACTGGTCGGTTTGTACTTCTTAATCGCCATGTTTTTTCCCTCCTTCTCTTTTAAACTTAGATACCTTCAAAGAAATCGAGTTCTTTGCTCTCAGGTGTTAGTGTAACAATGGCTTTTTTACGACGAGCAGTATGGCCCGTGTAACGACCGAAACGCTTGAACTTCCCTTTGTAATTCATTGTGTTAACTTTTTCTACTTTAACATCAAAGATTTCTTCAACCGCATCTTTGATTTGAGTCTTATTAGCACGAACGTCTACTTCGAAAGTATATTTCTTCTCAGACATAAGGTCTGTAGAACGTTCTGTAATGACGGGGCGCTTAATGACATCACGAGCGTTTGACATTATGCAAGCACCTCCTCTATCTTCTCGACTGCTTCTTTCGTAATGATAAGCTTATCATGCTTAAGTACATCAAGTACGTTGACACCATCAGCTGTTAGAAATGTAACACCAGGGATGTTACGTGCAGACAATGCAACATTGTCATTATAATCAGCAGTGACAACCAACGCTTTGCTGTCTACAGATAAGTTAGAAAGAATGTTAGCCATTTCTTTTGTTTTTGGTACTTCTAGTGCAAGGTTTTCTACCACTACGATTTCTTCTGCTTTCACTTTGCTAGAAAGGGCAGATTTAATTGCTAAGCGACGAACCTTTTTCGGAAGCTTGTAGCTATAGCTACGAGGCGTTGGGCCAAATACTACTCCACCACCAACCCATTGAGGTGAGCGAATGGAACCTTGGCGCGCACGTCCTGTACCTTTTTGGCGCCATGGCTTACGACCGCCACCACGCACTTCTGAACGTCCTTTTGTTTTATGAGTACCTTGACGAAGTGAAGCTTGTTGCATCACAACAGCGTCATGTAAAACACTCTCGTTTGGCTCTAAACCAAACACTGTGTCAGATAACTCGATGTCCCCAACTTGAGAACCTGCTTGGTTGAATAATGCTACTTTCGGCATGATGTGTCCTCCTTTCTATGTTTGTTTATTTTACTTTAACTCCAGTTTGGATCGTTACATAACTTTTTTTCGCACCAGGAACATTTCCTTTTACGAGAAGAAGATTGCGTTCTGTATCAACTTTTACAATTTCAAGGTTTTGAACAGTTACTTGATCTCCACCCATACGACCTGGAAGTGCTTTCCCTTTGAAAACACGGTTTGGATCAACTGGACCCATTGAACCAGGACGACGGTGATAACGAGAACCGTGAGACATAGGTCCGCGAGATTGGTTATGGCGCTTAATTGAACCGGCAAAACCTTTCCCTTTTGACGTACCTGTTACGTCAACGACATCTCCCTCAGCAAATGTATCAACCTTCACTTCTTGACCGACTTCATACTCGTCAAGATTTACGCCACGGATTTCCTTGATGAAGCGCTTAGGCGCCGTGCTTGCTTTTGCAGCATGGCCAGTCGCTGGCTTATTTGCATTTGCTTCTTTCTGGTCAGCAAAACCTAATTGAACGGCTTCGTAGCCATCTGAATCAACAGTCTTCTTTTGAAGAACAACATTTGGCTCAGCTTCAATAACGGTTACTGGGATAACTTCACCATTTTCAGCAAATACTTGAGTCATACCAATTTTTCTTCCTAAGATTCCTTTGGACATCCGTCACACCTCCTGTATAAAACAAATTATTTTTTTGCCATTACTTATCCACAGTGACTGTGGTCTATATTAAAATTAAAGTTTAATTTCGATATCTACGCCAGATGGTAGATCTAAGCGCATTAACGCATCAACCGTTTGTGGTGTTGGGTTCACAATATCGATTAAGCGTTTATGTGTACGCATTTCAAATTGCTCACGTGAATCCTTGTATTTATGCACCGCACGAAGAATTGTGTAGACAGATTTTTCTGTCGGAAGCGGGATCGGCCCAGATACACTAGCACCTGAACGTTTCGCAGTCTCTACAATCTTTTCAGCAGATTGGTCAAGAACTCTGTGATCATAAGCTTTTAAACGAATGCGAATTTTTTGCTTTGCCATTATAGCCCCTCCTTTATCGTCCATTTTTAAAATAGACATACTCCGTGAAAATTTCCTTACACCCTGCCATGGCAAAGGGGCCGGGTGTATCAGCAACCTTCCACATCATCGCTGTCAGTGACCAACATTCAATATTATACACAAGTAAAAAACCCAAAGCAAGTGTAAATCTGCATTGGCCACACTTTTTCTATTATAAGGGCTTCTTTAATGGAAAGCAATAGCGGATCGGGCGTTTCCTCCTTTTATTTTGGGCGATAAACAATCGTCCTTTTTCAGCTAAAACCGCTCAACAAACACTGCACTATTTATATAGAAGAAAACCAACAAGTAAACGTATGAAATCTTTAAATGTCTCTACTTATGGTAATTCTCAATGCTGTCGTATGTTAGATATAGCCATTTGTCATTGACTAAAATCATTGCAGTTTTATTCCATCGCACACAATACATATCGGTCAGTGTTGCGCTCGTTATGATTTCCGTATTTACTGTCGGCATTCTACCATGGCATGACACAAATCAAAGGGGCTGGGACAAAAGAGTTTTTATTGATAAGAAATCCGAACGTCATGATCGTTGATGCATTGCATTCGCTTCGGAAATATACTTCGCTAAGGTTGTGCATTGTTCGCCTTCTCAATCGTACACGTTCGTTTTGTCCCAGCCTCTTTGCTCCACGCTGGAAGCCTTTGTTACTGACCAAACCCTAAAGGGCTAGTGAACGGTTCACCATGTGTACTACTTCTACTGGCCAGACCTGCCTTATTTTTTTCTTCTCTTCTTTTTCACTTCTTCCCCTGTAAACGGGCCTACATATTCTAATAAACTTACGCGACTATATCATCTTGGATTTGATTTCGAATATATTCTTCTATTACTTTCTTAGTTCTTCCGACTGTATCCACATAAAATCCAGTACACCAAAATTTCCGATTTCCGTATCGATATTTTTGATTTGCATGTCGGGCAAATATCATTCAACTACTCTTCCCCTTTAAATACCTGACAAACGCTGACACGCTTATCTTGGGCGGAATACTTACTAACATATGTATGCGGTCTTTACATGCCGTTGCTTCTATAATTTCTACTCCCTTTTCTTTCACATAATTTCCTCAAAATTTCTCCTATATCTTTTTTAGCTTTCCGTATATCGCTTGTCTTCTATATTATGGCGCGAATACAATGTGATACTTACAATTCCATTTCGTATGCACTAAACTGTTACTGTCTTTAGACATAAAAAAACTCCCCCGTAAGCTATTATATTGGTTGGCGAACCAAATATATTTTAGCACCAGGGATGAGTTTTTTTATACCTTGCTGTAAACGACCCGGAACCCCTAGGCTAGGCCTAGGGGTTTCTTTTTTACAAACAAAAATCCCCTTAGCTTACAAGCAGCCAAGGGGATTCACATATTAGCTTATTACTTTTGGATAGATGCAACGACACCAGCACCAACAGTACGTCCACCCTCACGGATAGAGAACTTCGTACCTTCTTCGATAGCGATAGGTGCGATAAGTTCAACTGTCATCTCGATGTTGTCACCAGGCATTACCATCTCTACACCTTCTGGAAGTTGTACAATTCCAGTTACGTCAGTTGTACGGAAATAGAACTGTGGACGGTAGTTAGAGAAGAATGGTGTGTGACGTCCGCCTTCTTCTTTTGATAAAACGTAAACTTCAGCTTTGAAGTTTGTGTGTGGAGTGATTGTACCCGGCTTAGCAAGTACTTGACCACGTTGAACTTCCTCACGGCTTACACCACGAAGAAGTGCACCGATGTTGTCACCAGCTTCAGCATAATCAAGAAGCTTACGGAACATTTCCACACCTGTTACAGTCGTTGATTTTGGCTCTTCAGTTAAACCGATAATGTCGATAACATCACCAACGTTAAGTTGACCACGCTCAACACGACCAGTAGCAACTGTTCCACGACCAGTGATAGAGAATACATCCTCAACTGGCATCATGAATGGCTTTTCAGTATCACGCTCTGGAGTAGGGATATACTCATCAACAGCATTCATAAGTTCGATGATTTTTTCTTCCCACTCAGCATCTCCTTCAAGAGCTTTAAGAGCAGAACCTTTGATTACTGGTACGTCATCACCAGGGAAGTCGTACTCTGAAAGAAGGTCACGTACTTCCATTTCTACTAATTCAAGTAGTTCTTCGTCGTCTACCATGTCACACTTGTTAAGGAATACAACAAGGTAAGGTACACCTACTTGACGAGAAAGAAGGATGTGCTCACGAGTTTGTGGCATTGGGCCATCAGCAGCAGATACAACAAGAATACCACCGTCCATTTGAGCAGCACCAGTGATCATGTTTTTAACATAGTCAGCATGGCCTGGGCAGTCAACGTGTGCATAGTGACGGTTTTCAGTTTCATACTCAACGTGTGCAGTTGAGATTGTGATACCACGCTCACGCTCTTCCGGAGCACCATCGATTGCGTCATACGCCATTGCAGTACCTTTACCAGAACGCTTAGCTAATACAGTTGTGATAGCAGCTGTTAAAGTTGTTTTACCATGGTCAACGTGTCCAATTGTACCAATGTTGGCATGTGTTTTGGAACGGTCAAATTTTTCCTTAGCCATGAATCTTTTCCTCCCTTAATAGACAAAATTAAAATTTTATGGGTAAGAAAGGTGAGTACCCATTTTTCAAATACCACCTTTCTTAGCTTACAACAAATCACCTATCGAAACAATCTCTAGCTAAAATTAAGCACCTGTTTGCTTTTTAATAATTTCTTCAGAGATGCTCTTAGGTACTTCCTCGTAGTGATCAAAGACCATAGAATAGGTTCCACGACCTTGCGTACGAGAACGTAGGGATGTTGCATATCCGAACATTTCAGCAAGAGGAACAAACGCTCTAACAACTTGGGCGTTTCCACGAGCTTCCATGCCTTCAACGCGACCACGACGAGACGTGATATCACCCATTACGTCACCCATGTATTCTTCAGGAACAACGACTTCAACTTTCATCATTGGCTCAAGAAGAACAGGGTTACATTTTGATTTCGCATTTTTCAATGCCATTGAAGCAGCAATCTTAAACGCCATTTCACTAGAGTCGACATCATGGTAAGAACCATCATAAAGCTTTGCTTTAATGTCAATTACAGGATACCCTGCTAAAAGGCCGTTATCAAGCGCTTCTTCTAAACCTGCTTGTACAGATGGGATGTATTCACGAGGAACGACACCACCGACAATCGCATTTTCAAATTCGAAACCAGCACCTTCTTCATTTGGAGAAAACTCAATCCAAACGTGACCGAATTGTCCACGACCACCAGATTGACGGACGAACTTACCTTCAACCTGAGCAGTTTGACGGATCGTTTCACGATAAGATACTTGAGGTGCACCAACATTTGCCTCAACTTTGAATTCACGCTTGAGACGGTCAACGATGATGTCTAGGTGAAGCTCACCCATACCAGCGATGATCGTTTGTCCTGTTTCTTCATCTGTGTGAGTTTTGAATGTTGGGTCTTCCTCTGCAAGCTTCGCTAAAGCCATGCCCATCTTATCTTGGTCAGCCTTAGATTTTGGCTCAACAGAAAGAGAGATAACTGGTTCAGGGAATTCCATTGATTCAAGAATAACAAGATTCTTTTCATCACAAAGTGTATCCCCTGTTGTTGTATCCTTTAAACCAACTGCAGCAGCGATGTCACCTGAGTAAACTGTTGAAACTTCCTCACGGGAGTTCGCATGCATTTGAAGGATACGTCCGACACGCTCACGCTTGTCTTTAGTAGAGTTTTTAACATAAGAACCTGATTCAAGCGTACCTGAGTATACACGGAAGAAAGTAAGCTTACCAACATAAGGGTCTGTCATAACCTTAAATGCTAAAGCAGCAAATGGCTCATTATCACCAGGTTTACGTGTTACTTCTTCTTCAGTATCAGGAACAACTCCCTTGATTGCAGGTACATCAAGTGGTGAAGGCAGGTAATCAAGAACAGCATCAAGCATAAGCTGAACACCTTTGTTCTTGAATGCAGAACCACAAATAACAGGAAAGAACTCAACGTTACAAGTTCCTTTACGGATAGCAGCTTTAAGCTCTTCCTTTGTTAGTTCTTCACCTTCTAAGTATTTCATCATAAGCTCTTCATCTAGTTCAGCAGCAGCTTCAACTAGTTTTTCATGAAGTTCTTGAGCCTTTTCCTTGTACTCATCAGGAATTTCTTTTGCTTCCGTACGAGTTCCAAGGTCATCTTCGTAGAAGTAAGCAACCATATCGATCAAATCGATGATACCTTCAAAGTTATCCTCTGCACCGATTGGTAATTGAATCGGGTGAGCATTTGCTTGAAGACGGTCGTGAAGAGTACCTACAGAGTACAAGAAGTCAGCACCTGTTTTGTCCATTTTGTTAACGAACACGATACGAGGTACACCATATGTTGTGGCTTGACGCCAAACTGTTTCTGTTTGCGGCTCAACCCCAGATTGAGCATCAAGAACCGCAACAGCTCCGTCTAATACGCGTAAAGAGCGTTCTACTTCTACGGTAAAATCTACGTGTCCAGGAGTATCGATGATGTTTACACGATAGCCTTTCCATTGGGCTGTTGTTGCAGCAGACGTGATTGTGATTCCACGCTCTTGCTCCTGCTCCATCCAGTCCATTTGGGAAGCTCCTTCGTGAGTTTCACCAATCTTATGAATACGACCTGTGTAGAAAAGAATACGCTCTGTTGTTGTCGTTTTACCGGCATCGATGTGAGCCATGATGCCGATATTACGCGTATTTTCTAAGGAGAATTCTCTAGCCATGGGTTATTTCTCCTTCCTCTTTCAATCAAAGTATTTAATAGAGATAGAATCTTACCAACGGTAGTGAGCAAACGCTTTGTTCGCTTCAGCCATTTTGTGTGTATCTTCACGTTTCTTAACAGATGCACCTGTATTGTTAGCAGCATCAAGAATTTCGTTAGCTAAACGCTCTTCCATCGTTTTTTCACCACGAAGACGAGAATAGTTTACTAACCAACGAAGACCTAATGTCGTACGACGCTCAGGCTTCACTTCGATCGGTACTTGATAGTTTGCACCACCAACACGACGAGCTTTTACTTCAAGAACAGGCATGATGTTCTTAAGTGCTTGATCGAATACTTCCATAGGATCTTTTCCACTGCGCTCTTTCACAAGTTCAAACGCATTATATAGAATCTTTTGCGCGATACCACGCTTTCCATCAACCATAATACGGTTGATTAAACGAGTAACAAGCTTTGACTTATAAATAGGATCTGGTAATACATCACGACGAGCAACCGGTCCTTTACGAGGCATAGTTTTTCCTCCTTTCAGCAAATAGATAGTTTACTTACTAATTAAAGCTCAAAAGATTATTTTTTCTCTTTTGGTTTCTTTGTTCCGTATTTAGAACGGCCTTGCATACGATCTTGAACACCTGCAGTGTCAAGTGCACCACGGACGATGTGGTAACGTACCCCTGGTAAGTCTTTTACACGCCCTCCACGGATAAGCACAACACTGTGCTCTTGAAGGTTATGTCCAATACCTGGGATGTATGCAGTAACCTCAATTCCGTTTGTCAAACGTACACGAGCATATTTACGAAGCGCTGAGTTCGGCTTCTTTGGTGTCATAGTTCCAACACGTGTACATACACCACGCTTTTGTGGTGAAGATACGTTTGTCTGCACTTTTTTGAAGCTGTTGTAGCCTTTATTAAGTGCTGGTGAATCAGACTTTTTGATCTTCGCTTGACGTCCTTTACGGATGAGCTGATTAATTGTAGGCATGATGTTTCCTCCCTTCCTTATGCAAAGATTAAGACCACCGATCCTGGTGGTTCATATTTGTGCAAAAGTAAAGTTTTTGCCAGGCAGATGGCACCGCAAGGCAAAAACATGGTTTACTTTTTTAAAGCAACAGTGGCTGCACCTACGTCAATTCCACTAGCCTTACCAAGCTTTTTCATCGAATCGACGTAAACAACGGGGATTTGTTTGACCTTTGCTAATGTCTCTACTTTGTAGATAATGCGAGGATCCGCATCTTTCGCAATTAAGACCTCAAACACCTCTCCGAGCTCTAGCGCCTTCAACGTTTGTTTCATACCTATTACTAGGCCGTTTGCCTGTAACACTTTATCATAAGACATCGTTCATCCTCCAAAAGCTACAGGTTTCTCAGGCACACTTTGATATCATATCACTCGGCTTTTTACGTGTCAACCACTTCTCAAATAAAATTATTCTTGCGTAACGGTTGCTTCTACTAATGATTCATCCACTGCATTTTCTTCGGCTTTATCGTATTCAGTGATAATGTTTAAATTGCGGTAGCGAGACATCCCTGTACCTGCTGGAATTAGTTTTCCGATAATGACATTTTCCTTCAGGCCAAGAAGCTCATCACGTTTTCCTTTAATTGCGGCATCGGTAAGAACACGTGTTGTTTCTTGGAATGATGCAGCAGATAAGAAGGAATCCGTTTCAAGAGAAGCTTTCGTAATCCCAAGAAGTACTGGACGACCTGTAGCCGGACGTTTGCCTGCAAGTAATACTTTTTGGTTTTCATCGTTAAAATGCTGAATTTCAATGAGAGAACCAGGAAGAACGTCCGTATCCCCAGCGTCAATGACACGAATTTTACGAAGCATTTGGCGAACCATTACTTCGACGTGTTTATCGCCGATTTCAACCCCTTGCATGCGGTATACTTTTTGAACCTCACGCAGCAAGTATTCTTCGACGCCTGTAACACCACGCACTTTTAAAAGCTCTTTCGGATCAATCGAACCTTCTGTCAAGCTTTGACCAGAATCAACGACATCTCCAATTTTCACTTTAATACGAGCGCCATATGGGATGGCGTAGGTTTTCGTTTCCATTTCTCCTTGGATTGTAACCTCGCGCTTATCCGTCTCTTTAATGTGGGTAACTTCCCCTTCAATCTCAGAGATAACTGCTTGCCCTTTTGGATTTCGCGCTTCAAAGAGCTCTTGGATACGTGGCAAACCTTGTGTAATATCGTCTCCAGCAACCCCACCAGTATGGAAGGTACGCATCGTTAACTGTGTACCAGGCTCACCAATGGATTGAGCAGCGATAATCCCAACTGCTTCGCCGACTTCAACATCGCTACCTGTTGCAAGATTACGACCGTAACATTTTTTACAAACACCATGACGTGTGTCACACGTAAAGACAGAACGAATCGTAACTTGCTCAACACCAGCGTCTACAATTTCTTTTGCAATGTCTTCGTGAATTAATTCATTTTTCTTCACAAGTACATCACCCGTTTCAGGATGACGCACTGTCTTGAAGGCAACACGTCCAACAAGACGATCGTAAAGATCCTCAATTACTTCGTTTCCTTCTTTGATTGCTGAAACGTCCAAACCTCTATCTGTTCCACAATCGTCAGATCGAACGATAACATCCTGTGCAACATCGACAAGACGGCGTGTTAGGTAACCTGAATCGGCCGTCTTCAAGGCTGTATCAGCAAGACCTTTACGTGCACCATGTGTCGAGATAAAGTATTCGAGAACCGTTAAGCCCTCACGGAAACTTGATTTAATCGGTAATTCAATAATTCGACCAGATGGATTCGCCATCAACCCACGCATACCAGCAAGCTGTGTAAAGTTTGATGCGTTACCACGGGCACCAGAATCACTCATCATAAAGATTGGGTTGCGCTTATCTAATGTGCCCATTAACTTATCTTGAATGACATCCTTCGCCTCACTCCAAATCGAGATAACGCGGTCATAACGCTCTTCCTCTGTGATCAAACCACGGCGGAATTGCTTTAGTACTCGCTCAACCTTGTTTTCAGCATCAGCAAGAATCTCTTTCTTTTCAGCAAGTACGACGATATCAGCTACACCAACCGTAATCCCTGCTTTAGTCGAAAACTTAAAGCCTAAGTCTTTCATACGGTCAAGCATTTTTGATGTTTCCGTTATTTTAAACTTCTTAAACACTTCAGCAATAATGTTTCCAAGGAAGCCTTTTTTAAATGGCGGAACGATCTCACGCTCAGCAAACAGCTCTTTTACGTTTGTCGTACTTGGAACCATATATTTTTGTGGTGTTTCAATTTGTAAGTTTGTTTCCGTTGGTTCATTCACATAAGGGAATGAATCAGGCAAAATTTCATTAAAAATGAGCTTTCCAACAGTTGTTAGAAGCAATTGATCATATTGCTCTTCTTTAAAGGTTGATTTCCCTAGAGAAGCGACCGGAATGGCGACACGAGTATGAAGATGTACGTACCCATTCTGATAAGCGATGAGGGCTTCATTTGTGTCTTTAAAGATCGAACCTTCGCCTTTTGCATCTTCTCGTTCCATCGTTAAATAGTAGTTCCCAAGAACCATATCCTGGGACGGTGTAACAACTGGCTTTCCGTCTTTCGGGTTCAAAATGTTTTGAGCAGCAAGCATCAAAATACGTGCTTCCGCTTGTGCTTCAGCAGACAGAGGTACGTGAACAGCCATTTGGTCACCATCAAAGTCAGCGTTATAGGCTGTACACACGAGTGGGTGAAGCTTGATCGCACGACCTTCAACAAGCGTCGGTTCGAACGCTTGGATTCCAAGACGGTGAAGCGTAGGAGCACGGTTTAATAGAACAGGATGCTCTTTAATGACTTCTTCAAGAACGTCCCAAACTTCTGGCTGAACACGCTCAACCTTACGTTTTGCACTCTTAATATTGTGGGCAAGGCCCTTACTTACAAGCTCTTTCATCACAAACGGTTTGAACAACTCAAGCGCCATTTCTTTAGGCAATCCGCATTGGTACATTTTTAAGTTTGGTCCTACAACAATTACAGAACGACCAGAGTAATCAACACGCTTCCCAAGTAGGTTTTGACGGAAGCGACCTTGCTTCCCCTTTAACATATGGGAGAGGGATTTTAACGGCCGGTTTCCTGGTCCTGTTACAGGACGACCGCGACGACCGTTGTCAATCAATGCATCAACCGCTTCCTGAAGCATACGCTTTTCATTTTGAACGATAATGTTCGGCGCTCCAAGATCAAGTAGACGCTTCAAACGGTTGTTACGATTAATCACACGACGGTACAAATCATTTAAGTCAGACGTAGCAAAACGACCACCGTCAAGCTGTACCATCGGACGTAGCTCTGGCGGAATAACTGGAAGCACATCAAGAATCATCCATGAAGGTTCGTTACCAGAGTTGCGGAATGCTTCAAGAACTTCAAGACGCTTAATCGCACGTGTGCGACGCTGTCCTTGCGCCGTAAGCAGCTCTTCTTTCAGCGCGTCAACTTCCTTCTCAAGGTCAATATCCATCAATAGCTTGCGAATCGCTTCTGCTCCCATCTGCGCAGTGAACGAGCGGCCATACTTGTCATAGTATGAGCGGTATTCCTTTTCAGATAAAAGCTGCTTCTTCTCAAGCGGCGTATCACCTGGATCTGTTACAACGTAAGAGGCAAAATAAATGACTTCCTCAAGCGAACGTGGAGACATATCCAAAACAAGACCCATGCGGCTAGGGATGCCTTTAAAATACCAAATATGTGATACTGGCGCTGCAAGTTCAATATGACCCATACGTTCACGGCGAACTTTCGCACGCGTTACTTCTACGCCACAACGATCACAAACGACGCCTTTATAACGAACACGCTTATACTTTCCACAATGACATTCCCAATCTTTTTGTGGTCCAAAAATTCGCTCACAAAATAACCCATCTTTTTCAGGCTTTAATGTCCGGTAGTTAATCGTTTCAGGCTTTTTCACCTCTCCACGAGACCACGAACGGATCTTATTTGGTGATGCGAGACCAATTTTCATATATTCGAAGTTATTTACATCTATCAAGGGGTCAACCTCCCTTATGATTTCCATGCCTTTTCAACACGCAAACTTGATGTCCATCTCTATTAGCAGCAAAGGACGAACTAGCTTCCAAAGTCGTAACTTTGAAAGCTTTGATTCGTCAGTACATTTTTATTAAACGTTTGATTCGCTTGTTTCAATGTTCAAATTGAGTTTTTCACTCGTCTGCTCATCTTCGTCATCAAGCTCTTTCATTTCAATTTCCTCTTCATTGCTAGACAACATTTTAACGTCCATACCAAGTGACTGAAGCTCTTTAATTAGTACCTTAAAGGATTCCGGTACACCTGGTTCAGGAACATTTTCACCCTTTACGATCGCTTCATATGTTTTTACACGTCCAACAACATCATCCGATTTGACCGTTAAGATTTCCTGTAGGGTGTAGGCTGCACCATAAGCCTCAAGTGCCCATACTTCCATCTCTCCGAAACGCTGTCCACCAAACTGAGCTTTCCCGCCGAGTGGCTGCTGGGTAACAAGTGAATAAGGACCCGTAGAACGAGCATGAAGCTTATCATCAACCATGTGGGCAAGCTTAATCATATACATGACACCGACCGACACACGGTTGTCAAACGGTTCACCTGTTCGACCATCATATAAAATCGTCTTTCCGTCACGGGCCATGCCTGCTTCTTCAAGCGTTGACCATACATCCTCTTCGCGAGCACCATCAAATACAGGAGACGCAACATGAATTCCAAGCTTACGCGCAGCCATACCAAGATGAAGCTCTAGCACTTGTCCGATATTCATCCGAGATGGTACACCGAGAGGGTTTAACATAATATCAACCGGCGTCCCGTCTGGCAAGTAAGGCATATCCTCTTCCGGTAGGATACGTGAAATAACCCCTTTGTTTCCATGACGCCCGGCCATCTTATCACCTTCGTGAATCTTACGCTTTTGCACAATGTACACACGAACAAGCTGATTCACACCTGGTGGCAGTTCATCGCCGTCTTCACGGTTAAAGATTTTCACATCAAGGACAATTCCGTCCCCACCGTGAGGAGCGCGAAGCGATGTATCACGAACTTCACGAGCTTTTTCACCAAAGATAGCATGTAGAAGGCGTTCTTCTGCTGTTAATTCCGTTACTCCCTTAGGCGTAACCTTTCCAACAAGGATGTCTCCATCCTTCACTTCTGCACCGACACGAATAATGCCACGCTCATCTAAGTTTCTTAACGCATCTTCCCCAACGTTTGGAATGTCACGTGTGATTTCTTCTGGTCCAAGCTTCGTATCACGAGCTTCTGACTCATACTCTTCAATATGAACAGATGTATACACGTCATCTTTTACAAGGCGTTCACTTAAAATGATCGCATCCTCATAGTTGTAACCTTCCCATGTCATGAAAGCAACAAGGACATTTCGACCAAGGGCCATTTCCCCTTTTTCCATTGAAGGACCGTCAGCTAGAATTTCACGTTTTTCAACAACGTCTCCTTCCGCAACGATTGGACGCTGGTTGTAGCTTGTTCCTTGGTTTGAACGGACAAACTTTTGCAGACGATATTTATCAAGATCACCTTTTACTTCCTTACCGTCAACTTCTTCAAGTCGGCGAACCCAAATTTCTTTTGCCGTAACACGTTCAACGATTCCTCGTGACTTCGCAACAATTGCAGCTCCAGAATCCTTGGCAGAAACGTGCTCCATTCCCGTACCAACAATCGGTGCTTCAGGCACAAGAAGCGGAACGGCCTGACGCTGCATGTTCGCGCCCATAAGCGCACGGTTCGAGTCATCGTTCTCTAAGAACGGAATACAAGATGTTGCCGCAGAAACAACTTGCTTAGGCGATACGTCCATATAATCAATTTGATTACGTGGAACGACGGTATTCTCACCACGGAAACGAGCAATAATATTTTCTTCGATAAATGAACCGTCTTCTGCTAATTTCGCATTCGCTTGGGCGACAACGTAATTATCTTCCTCATCTGCTGTAAGGTAATCAATTTGAGACGTCACTTTTCCTGTTTCAGGATCAACACGACGATACGGCGTCTCCATAAATCCAAATTCATTGACCTTTGCATAAGAGGAAAGGGAGTTAATCAAGCCAATGTTCGGACCCTCTGGTGTTTCAATCGGACACATACGACCATAGTGTGAATAGTGAACGTCACGAACTTCAAAGCCTGCACGCTCACGTGTCAAGCCACCTGGTCCAAGGGCAGAAAGACGACGCTTGTGGGTCAACTCAGCAAGTGGATTCGTTTGGTCCATAAATTGAGAAAGCTGAGAACTTCCGAAAAACTCTTTAATCGACGCAATGACTGGACGAATGTTGATGAGCGCTTGCGGTGTGATCATGTTCGGATCTTGGATTGACATCCGTTCACGAACAACACGCTCCATCCGAGATAACCCAATACGGAATTGGTTTTGCAACAACTCACCTACTGAACGAAGACGACGATTTCCTAAGTGGTCAATATCATCTGTGTCCCCGACCCCATGTAAAAGGTTAAAGAAGTAGTTAATTGCGGAAATGATATCCGCTGGCGTAATGTTCTTGATTTCTTTTTCAACAAGACCATTCCCAATTATACGAATCGGCTGTTCTCCATCCTGCTCATCAGGTGGGTAAATTTTAATCGATTGTAGATAAATTTCTTCATCTTCTACTACGCCACCAGATGCACGAACCCGTCGAAAACCAACGTTATTTTCAAGGTATGGAAGAATACGGTCAAGCGTCCGGCGATCAATCACCGTTCCTTCTTCTGCAATGACTTCTCCAGTTTCAGGATCAACAAGTGTTTCCGCTAGACGTTGGTTGAATAGACGGTTTTTAATGTGAAGCTTTTTATTAATTTTATAGCGACCCACATTGGCTAAATCATAACGCTTCGGGTCAAAAAAGCGAGAATCAAGTAAGCTCTTTGCATTATCTACAGTAGGTGGCTCACCAGGACGTAGACGCTCATAAATCTCAAGCAGCGCTTTTTCCGTGCTGTCCGTATTATCCTTTTCTAATGAATTACGTAGATATTCGTCTTCACCAAGCAAATCAATGATCTCTTGATCAGAACCAAACCCTAAGGCACGCAAAAGAACCGTCACTGGGATTTTTCTTGTACGGTCAATACGAACATAGACAATATCCTTTGCGTCGGTTTCAAGCTCTAACCACGCACCACGGTTTGGAATAACAGTTGCTGTGAAGCCTTTTTTACCATTCTTATCAGTCTTCTCGCTATAATACACACTAGGTGAACGAACGAGCTGAGAAACGATGACACGTTCAGCCCCATTGATAATAAACGTACCTGTTTCTGTCATTAATGGGAAATCACCCATGAAGACTTCTTGCTCCTTCACTTCGCCTGTCTCTTTATTAATCAAGCGAACTTTCACACGTAAAGGTGCAGCGTACGTCACATCTCGTTCTTTCGACTCATCTACTGAGTACTTAGGCTCTCCAAGACTGTAATCGATAAACTCTAAAACTAAATTTCCTGTGAAGTCTTGAATAGGTGAAATGTCTTGGAACATTTCCCGAAGTCCCTCATCAAGAAACCATTGATAAGAAGCTGTTTGGATTTCAATCAAGTTAGGAAGTTCCAGCACTTCATTGATTCGTGCATAGCTTCTACGTTGGCGGTGGCGTCCATACTGAACTAGTTGACCTGTCAACTGATTCACCCCTCAAATCTCGCGTTATAGTAATATGAAAAGCACAAACGTCTGAACTTGTTGGTTAAAAAAGAATAATGAGGCGAGATCCTCATCGTTCTTAACCGTTCGACGCAAGGGCTTAAACATGAAAGAAAAGCATACGTGCTCTCAGCGATAATAAAAAGCCTTCTACACACATTTTGTTCTAGAAGCCCTTTTACCTCGAAAAAGTACGATTGCTTTTTATCGAACCAAAACACTCGTTAGCTCACTTTACCAACGTTTCGTAAAGTGAAACACTTACATAAAACGACTAGCTTAAAGCGATGTGTTCGTACTAGACGTACAAAAAGGCTCCCTATACCTTCTTCCGCTTAAACGTCGTAAACGTGCAGATGGCCGAGGCGGTATCCTATCACCAACTGGGTAAAAAGAAAAAAGGCTCAGAAATAAACCATGATTTCCCGTTCAATCCCCCGATTATAGTAGGATAACCAAAACTTACCTTTTTTATACAAACAAATTCCCTTGACTTTTTCAAAAAACCATTTTTAAAGAAAAGGGTATTCATACGCATTAAATAACATTAACACAAAGTATAGGCTCAGTCAATTTTTTTTGCACAAATAATATAGTATCCCTTTTTTTTCGTAACAACATCCACCTGCTGATAAAGCGTGTGCAGTTTCCCTATCGCCGAAGGGGCTCCTTGCTTCTTTTGAATCACGGTCCAGAGCATCCCTCCATTAACTAGATACTCGTAAGACTCTTCAAAGATTTGGTGAACAACTTTTTTTCCAGCTCGAATCGGCGGGTTGGTTACCACGGCAGCGAAGTTTTGGTGTGAAACCTTTTCAAACAGCGAACTCAAATAAATGTTCACATTGGAAATACCATTTTGTTCTGCATTTTTTTTCGAAAGCGCGACAGCACGTTCGTTCACATCAATCATATGTACCGTTCTGTCAACCTCTCTTTTTGCTAGCGCCAAACCAATCGGGCCATAGCCACAACCTACATCCAATAGGTCTCCTTCTACGTCCGGAGAATGAAATGCTTCAATCAGTAAACGGCTACCAAAGTCTACCTCCTGTTTGGAAAAAACCCCTCGATCGGACGTGAACCGAAACGTTTCACCATTTAACGGGAAAGACCAGGTTCTTTCGTTGCTTTCAGTTGTAGGCTTGTTTGTATAGTAATGCTCACTCATCGACAGCCACTCCTTTTATATCGGAAACCAGTTTGTTATCTTTCTTATCTTTTACCGAGAGAGATAAAGTAGAAAAAAAGACCCGCGAAAAACGCGAGCCTTTCTTAATTTAAACGAAAGATTACTTTAAAGTTACAGAAGCGCCTGCTTCTTCAAGCTTCGCTTTAGCTTCTTCAGCTTCTTCTTTCGCTAAGCCTTCTTTGATTGGAGCTGGAGCACCGTCAACAAGTGCTTTTGCTTCCTTAAGACCAAGACCTGTGATTTCACGAACAACCTTGATTACGTTGATTTTAGATGCACCAGCAGATTCAAGAACAACGTCAAATTCAGATTGCTCAGCACCACCAGCGTCTCCACCAGCAGCAGCTACAGCTACAGGAGCAGCAGCAGTAACACCAAATTCTTCTTCGATTGCTTTTACAAGATCGTTAAGTTCTAAAACTGTCATTTCTTTAACCGCTTCAATGATTTGTTCTTTAGTCATTGTAAATCCTCCCTATTTTCGTTTTCATTTGTTTTAACTAACTGCCAAAGCTGTTAGCTTATGCGCCTTGCTCTTCTTTTTGATCGGCAACTGCTTTTGTAACCAATGCGAAACCACGCATTGGCGCTTGAAGTACGTTGGCAAGCATAGAAAGTAGACCTTCGCGAGACGGTAGCTCAGCAAGCGCCTTAATTTCTGCAACTGTTGCAACTTGTCCTTCAATCACACCAGCCTTGATTTCAAGAGCTTCGTGCTTCTTAGCAAATTCGTTAAGCACCTTAGCAGGAGCAATCACATCATCTGCACTAAATGCGATAGCAGTAGGCCCTACAAGGTTTGCGTCCAAATCTGTTAATTCAGCTTCAGCCGTCGCGCGACGAGTAAGTGTATTTTTGTATACCTTGAACTCAACACCAGCTTCACGAAGCTGTTTACGAAGTTCTGTCACTTCAGCAACATTCAATCCACGATAATCAACGACAACTGTCGATTTGCTATCACGTAATTTTGCTGCGATTTCTGATACAACTTGTTTTTTCTGTTCTAATACGCTCATCTTTACACCTCCCGTGGTTTGGTTCCATACCGCTTTTAGAAGCTATCAAAAAAGCCCCCATGTAGACATGAGGGCATAAGAAGTCAGTCAAAAGACAACATCTATTGCTTACCTCGGTAGGAAATTAAGCGTTATCCGCACCTACTGTCTACGGTATGAATGTTCAACTTTAGTTGGGTGCGCAATTGCACCTTAGCTATTATACGTAAAAGGGTGACTAATTGTCAACTCCTACTTTACTAATCCAACAGTACTTACTTTTACACCAGGTCCCATCGTAGATGAAACGGTAACGTTTTTCAAGTACGTACCTTTAGCAGCTGCAGGCTTCGCTTTGATAAGCGTATCGATAATTGTGCTGAAGTTTTCAGCAAGCTTTGCTGTTTCAAAAGATACTTTCCCAATTGGAACATGGATGTTTCCAGCTTTGTCGACACGGTATTCAACTTTACCAGCTTTGATCTCATTTACTGCTTTTTCAACTTCAAACGTAACAGTACCTGTTTTGGGGTTTGGCATAAGACCTTTTGGTCCAAGCACACGACCAAGCTTACCAACTTGAGCCATCATGTCAGGCGTTGCAACGATGACGTCAAACTCAAACCAACCTTGGTTGATCTTATTGATTAAATCTTCGTCACCAACATAATCTGCTCCTGCAGCTTCTGCCTCTTTTGCTTTTTCACCCTTTGCAAAAACAAGAACACGTTGTGTTTTACCTGTTCCGTTTGGTAGAACAACCGCTCCACGGATTTGTTGGTCAGCTTTCTTAGGGTCAACCCCTAAACGAACTGCCACTTCAACCGTCTCATCAAACTTAGCAGTTGATGCTTTTTTCACAAGCTCAATTGCCTCGTCTGCTTGGTACGCTTGTTCACGATCAATTAGCTTCACAGCTTCTTGGTATTTCTTTCCACGTTTCGCCATGCTTTTTTCCTCCTCGTTTGTGGTTTTAGCGGTTATACCTCCCACTAGTAAAGGTTGCGAGCCTGGCATCCAGGCAAGGAATTTCTCCTCAATCGCAACCTTCCGTCAAACCTTAGCAATTAGTCTTCAATCACGATACCCATACTTCTTGCAGTACCTTCTACCATACGCATCGCTGCTTCAACATTCGCTGCGTTTAGGTCTGGCATTTTTGTTTCAGCAATCTCGCGTACTTTATCACGCTTGACTGTTGCAACTTTGTTACGGTTTGGTTCACCAGAACCAGACTCGATTCCAGCCGCTTTCTTAAGAAGAACAGCAGCAGGTGGAGTTTTCGTGATGAATGTAAACGAACGGTCTTCAAATACCGTAATTTCAACCGGAATGATAAGACCAGCTTGATCTGAAGTACGAGCGTTAAATTCTTTACAGAACCCCATGATGTTAACACCTGCTTGACCTAGTGCAGGACCAACTGGTGGTGCTGGATTCGCTTTACCAGCAGGGATTTGTAATTTAACCATTTTAATTACCTTTTTAGCCACGTGACACACCTCCTTAGTCCGTGATGTGGTTATCCGGGTGTTTACACCCTCCCACTCAAAAAACGGATGCACTCATGCACCCGATGGTTCAATAGAATAAACCATTATCAAACATAAAAATTTTATCACTTTCAGATTGAGAGCGCAAGGTCTTTCCGCTAAATCTTTTCAATCTGTGTGAAATCAAGCTCCACTGGCGTTTCACGGCCAAACATATTGACATGAACCTTTAGCTTTTGCTTGTCCACTTGAATCTCTTCAATTGTACCAATGAAGTTTGCAAATGGACCTTCTTTCACTTTCACTGATTCTTTCAACTCAAAATCAACTTCGGCTTTGCGCTCTTCCATACCCATTTGACGAAGAATGGCATCCACTTCATCTGGTAACAAAGGTGTCGGTTTCGATCCAGCACCAGCAGACCCGACAAACCCCGTTACACCTGGTGTGTTTCGCACGACATACCAAGAGTCATCGGTCATAACCATCTCGACCAAAACGTAGCCCGGAAACACTTTCCGCGAGACCGACTTACTCTTACCATTTTTCACTTCTGTTTCTTCTTCCACAGGTACGAGCACGCGAAAGATTTTATCAGTCATTTCCATTGAATCAACGCGTTTTTCTAAATTTGTTTTTACTTTGTTTTCATACCCTGAATACGTATGAACAACATACCAATTTTTTTCCATGGTAAATTAGGACGGTTTTTGTCCTTCCCTCCTCTTCGGTTCAATCCGTACGACATCTTTTAAAGCGATGAAATCAGGAACATTACCCGAGCAATTCACGAACGAGCGTTGAAATCCCGAAGTCCACAATCGCAAAAAACACAGTGATAAAGAGAACCGTACCGAGAACAACCAACGTATAGCGAGTCAGCTCTTTACGAGTTGGCCACGAAACACGCTTCATCTCCTGCACTACATCACGAAAAAACTTACCAATTCCTTTTACGCCGTCAGCCATGACAGACACCTCCAGCACCAATCAATATAGACAAATGATTGCTCTTCTATTCGGAAAACGCTCCAACTTAAGATAAGGAAACCAGGAAGCTCTTTCGCTTACAGCGCCTTCATTAAGTGATACTGAGCATCATCTTTTGAGCCATTTTCATTCATAATGGAAGAGCAAACCGTTATTGAATGTTGTATAAACAAGACTTGGCTTACCGTCGTATTTGACGAAAGCCTCAGTCGTCATCTTACACTTGCTTCACAGAAAATTCATTTTTTTAGATACAAAAAAACAACCGCTGCTTCTTTTTTACTTCGTTTCTAAGTGAAGCGTATGACGATTACAAGTCTTACAGAACTTCTTCATCTCCATGCGGTCGGAATGGGTTTGCTTATTTGCATGTGTTGTATAATTGCGAGATTTACAATTTTCACAAGCTAAGACTATTTTGCTCCCCATAAACGCCTCCCACTTGACAATAGTACAGACTACCCCAATGTAGCACACAAGATTAGTAGTGTCAATTGTTTCTAAATGTCAAGCAGGAAAGCAGCGCACAGATTTGCCTTGATTAAATGGCAAAAATGAAAAGCGTTGTCCTCCATGACTAGACAGCGCTTTTCTGACGAATTATAAACTGACTCCCTTTAATTCAACATACCGCTCTAGCTTCCGTTTGACTCTTTGTAAAGCGTTATCAATTGATTTTACATGACGATTCAAATCAGCTGAGATTTCCTGATAGGATCGTCCGTCTAAGTAGAGCATAAGTACCTTTCGTTCAAGCTCACTTAAGATTTCGCTCATTTTCAGTTCAATATCATCAAATTCTTCTTGGTTGATTAAAAGCTCTTCTGGGTCAGTGACACGGCTTCCGCAGATGACATCGAGCAGCGTACGGTCTGACTCTTCATCATACAAAGGCTTGTCTAGAGAAACATAGGAGTTAAGTGGAATGTGTTTTTGGCGGGTCGCTGTCTTAATAGCGGTAATGATTTGACGGGTAATGCACAGTTCAGCAAAGGCTTTAAAGGAAGAAAGCTTGTCCCCTTTAAAATCACGGATTGCCTTATACAAACCGATCATGCCTTCTTGCACAATATCTTCGTGATCGGCGCCAATTAAAAAATAAGATCGAGCTTTTGCACGGACAAAGTTCTTGTATTTTTTGATTAAATACTCAAGAGCCGCTCCGTCTCCCTCACGCACCTTATTGACTAAACGCTCATCCTCAACTTGGTCAACATTCGGCTTAATTACCGTTACTGTGTCTTTAAGGTCCATGCTCACGATAATCCCTCCGACCTTGGCTGTTGTCTAAATTATAGGAACATTATATAGCACGTTTTTCTAGAGCGTCAACCGCGTTTCAGTCACCTCGACGCCATTTTTCAAAAATTTCTGCCATTTCGTCACTAAGAGGCAATTTTGTCGAATGGCGCTGTTTTTTTGCGATTTCGACAGCTTTATCGATTCCCTTTTCTGCTATTTCTGTTTCGATTAAAAGTTCTCGTGCTGACTTACGAAGCGCCCCGCTTCCAAAAATAACCGACTGCTCAGCAAAGTCAGACGTGGCCACATGAATGCGTGTATCGATTTGTTTTAGCTGCCGGACGAGCTTTTCAATCCGTTCATCAGCCGTTTCATTTTCTCTCGTATAGATCACATCAACTCTGTGGTTGTTATACTTACGACCAACACCTGACACCATATGTGCGTCGAAGATGATCATCACTTTATATCCCGTATATGCTTGATATTCTGCTAAAATCTCAACCAGTCGATCTCGAGCTAACCCAAGATCACGATCTTTTAGCTCCCTTAGCTCAGCCCATGCCCCGATCATGTTATAACCGTCGACGAGCAAGATCTCTTTCATGTTACTGTCGTCCTAACGGCGAACGTTTTCGGTAAACTTCATACATTAATAAACTCGCAGCAACAGAGGCATTTAATGACGTTACATGCCCAACCATCGGAATGTGCACTAAAAAATCACATTTCTCTTTTACTAATCGGCTGATCCCTTTCCCTTCGCTGCCAATGACTAAAGCGATTGGCATATCAAAGCGAGCTCCGCGGAAGTCTTCACTTCCTTTTGCATCAGTCCCAATAAACCAAATACCTCGTTTTTTTAGCTCGTCCATGGTTCTTGCAAGATTAGTGACCCTTGCAACAGGCACATATTCAATCGCCCCTGTGGACGCTTTGGCCACCGTTTGCGTCAAGCCAACTGCACGGCGCTTAGGAATAATAACGCCATGAACACCAACTGCATCGGCCGTCCGTAAAATCGACCCAAGATTATGTGGGTCTTCCACTTCATCAAGAACAATGAAAAAAGGCTCTTCCTGCTTCTCTGCTGCACGGGCAAACAGATCCTCCAGATCAGCATAATCATAAGCCGCAACCGAAGCCACAACGCCCTGGTGATTTTCCCGCTCAACAAGCTGCTCGAGCTTCTTTTTTGGGACGTGCTGAACGAGTACTCCCTGCTCCTTTGCTAGCTGCACCACTTTTGCCATTTGTCCTTTTTGCGAGCCTTCAGCAATCCAAATTTTATTGATCGCATGCCCCGCTCGCAGCGCTTCGATGATCGGGTTTTTCCCCATAATAAACTCACTTTTCACCTTGTGAAGCCTCCTTTTCTATTGGTGTATCAACAATAACAAATAAGTGCTGCACGAGTTCATCCATTCGAGGCTGCTGTTCGGTTAAATACAAATAGCCAAGCAGAGCTTCAAGTCCCGTCGCATAACGGTACGTATTAACATCGGTGTTTTTAGGAATCGTTCCCGACTTCGCGTTGCGTCCACGCTTTGCTACGGCCTCTTCTTCTGGTGATAACCGTCCTTCTTTGAGCCAATGATGCAAGACAGCCGCCTGGGCCTTCGCCGAAACATATCGGGTTGCCTCAACGTGCAGCCGGTGTGGCCGCACATTTCCTTTTGCGATAAGATGAAAACGAACATACATATCGAGTACAGCATCTCCCATATAAGCTAAGGCTAAGGCATTAAGCTGACGTAAATCCGTTGTTACTTCTGTTATTTTCATTGTCTAGCCCCGCTTCCACCGAACACCCTGTGGCGTATCCTCTAACAAAATCCCTTGTTCTTTCAACTTATCCCGGATTTGGTCTGCTCTTGCAAAATCTCTCGCTTTACGGGCTTCATTTCGTTCGATAATCAACTGCTCAATCTCTTCATCTAAAAGCTGCTCTTGCTCTTCAAGATCAATGCCGAGCACACTCGTAATTTCCTCAAACAGGTTCAAAAAGCCTTCTAAAACAGCCTTTGAGGTTTGTTCTTCTCGAAGATAGACATTGGCTTCTTTAGCGAGGTCAAAGAGTGTGGATATTCCGTTTGCGCTGTTGAAATCATCATCCATTTCTTCAATAAACCGTGCTTTTAAGCCATTGATACGCTCAAGCCAATCTCCTTTTTCCCCGTAATCAACCGTCTCTTGCAACCGATGCTTCAAACTAGCGACAGACGTTTTTAAACGCTCCAATCCGTTCTTTGCTCCTTCAAGAAGCTCATCACTGAAGTTAATCGGGCTTCTGTAGTGAGCCATAAGCATAAAAAACCGCACGACTTCTGGAGAATGCTGTTGAATCATGTCAGTCGCCAACACAAAATTTCCGAGCGATTTCGACATTTTTTCATTGTTTATATTAATAAATCCGTTATGCAACCAGTAATTTGCCATTGGTTTTCCAGTCAACGCTTCCGATTGGGCGATTTCATTTTCATGATGTGGGAAGGTTAAATCCTGACCACCGGCATGAATATCAATCGTATCCCCTAAATATTTTTTTACCATCGCTGAGCATTCAATATGCCAGCCTGGTCTCCCCTCTCCCCAAGGGCTACTCCAAAAAACTTCCCCTTCTTTGGCAGCCTTCCAAAGGACAAAATCAAGGGGGTCTTCCTTACGCTCATCAACTTCAATTCGGGCACCTGAACGTAAATCAGCGATGGATTGAGAAGAAAGCTTTCCGTATTCATCAAACTTCCGCGTCCGAAAGTAGACATCTCCGCCAGCTTCATAAGCGAAGCCTTTCTCAATCAGCCCTTCAATGAATTGAATGATTTCAGGGATGGTTTCGGTCACACGTGGATGATGGTCTGCTTCTTTGACGCCTAAAGCATGGGTATCATACTGATAGGCTTCGATAAAACGATTGGCTACGGCAAACACATCTTCTCCCATCTCTTTGGCCACACGAATAATTTTATCATCTACATCGGTAAAATTGGATACATACGTCACATCGTAGCCGCGGTACTCCAAATAGCGCCGTACCATATCATATACAATGGGTGGCCGGGCGTTGCCAATATGGATATAGTTGTACACGGTCGGGCCGCATACGTACATCTTAACTTTCCCTTCTTCTAAGGGAACAAACGGCTCCTTTTTCTTCGTTAAACTATTGTACACATGAATCGCCATCTGATTCACTCCTTAGGTTTTCCTATACATTATGAATGCTTCCGGTCATTTGCAGGTTGTTCTCGTAACCTTTCCAGCTCTTCTTGCAACTGTCTTACTTGCTCTTCAAGTTCACGAAACTTATCGGCGACCGGATCAGGTAGAAGGTGATGATCAAGATCACCGTTGATCTTCACACCATCACGAATGACCACTCGCCCAGGGATACCAACAACGGTTGAATTCGGTGGCACTTCTTTTAAGACCACAGAGCCTGCCCCAACACGAGCATTTTTCCCAATTGTAAATGAGCCAAGAATTTTTGCACCTGAAGCGATAAGTACGTTGTCCTCAATGGTCGGATGTCGTTTCCCTTTCTCTTTTCCGGTACCGCCGAGCGTCACCCCTTGATAAATGGTGACATTGTCTCCGATTTCACAGGTTTCCCCAATGACAACACCCATGCCATGGTCGATAAATAGACGCTGGCCGATTTGGGCTCCCGGATGAATTTCAATCCCTGTAATAAAACGACTCACCTGGGAAAGCAGCCGGGCAATAAAATACAATTTCTTTTTCCAAAGCCAATGAGCTATTCGGTGTGACCAAATGGCATGGACACCAGAATACGTAAAGACGACCTCTAATCGGCTTCTTGCCGCAGGATCCTGTTCAAATACAACATCAATATCATTCAATAACGTTTGAAACGCTTTTTTCACACCCTCTCCCCCTTCTCTCACGTGAATATCTTCATTTCATTGTCCCTATTAAAATCTTCTCCATCGGTAACGCATGGTAATATCATGGAAGCCAAGCTATGGCTATAAAAAAACGCCCCTGTGCACGTAGGCACAGAGACGCTATTTAGCGCGGTTCCACTCTGTTTAAGCAGTCTTTCTGCTTCACTTTTTTGCGCATAACGACGCAACCCGCTCTTATTTACTATCATTCAATAAGAGACTCAGAGGTGCATGTTCAAGCTACGAGTGCTTAAACCACTTTCAGCCTAGGCGGTTCTTTCTGTGAAGCACGAATGTAACTTTACTTTTCCTCTTCCACGCTTTTTCTTTATTTGTTAAGCAAGCTTGTTAAACGGGTAATAACAACCGCTTTGCCTAATAGTTCGATCGCATTTGGCAGCTCAGGACCGTGTGTCTGACCGGTTGTTGCAACACGAATTGGCATGAAGAGCTTCTTCCCTTTTTCCCCTGTTGCCTTTTGCGTTGCTTTAATCGCTGCTTTAATGTTTGCTGCAGACCACTCTTCTAACGTCTCCAATTCATTTAAGAAGCCTTGCAGAACATTTGGCACTTGTTCTTCAGCCAATACAGCTTTTGCCTCATCATTATACTCAATTTCTGTCTTAAAAAACAACTCTGTAAGTTCAACGATTTCAGCCCCATACTGAAGCTGTTCATGATACAGGCTAATCAGTTGTTTTGTCCATTCAAGACGCTCTTCGCTTAAGTCCTCTGGTACTCTTCCTGCTTTTTGCAAGTGAGGAAGGGTTAGCTCAACGACTCTTTCTAAAGCTGCATTTTTAATATATTGGTTATTCATCCATGCAAGCTTATCAGTATCAAAGACAGCTGGAGCTTTTGAAACGCGCTCTAGGCTGAATTGCTCTGCAAGCTCATCCAGAGAGAAAATTTCTTCTTCTCCAACTGGTGACCAGCCTAACAATGCCAAGAAGTTCACAAGCGCCTCTGGCATATAGCCAAGCTCTTTGTATTGTTCAACAAATTGTATGATTGATTCATCTCTCTTACTCATTTTTTGGCGGTTTGGATTTAAAATAAGGGATGCATGAGCAAATCGCGGCACTTCCCAACCAAATGCCTCATAAAGCATGACCTGTCTTGGTGTGTTTGACAAGTGCTCTTCGCCACGAATAACATGAGAGATGTTCATTAAATGATCATCCACGACAACAGCAAAATTGTACATCGGTACACCGTCTTTACGTGCAATGACAAAATCACCAATGCCATCGGACTCAAAGGAAACATCCCCGCGAACAGCGTCATCAATCGTAATGGTCTTTCCTTCTGGAACTCGGAAGCGAACAACTGGCTTAATGCCCTTTGCTTCATAAGCCTGACGCTGTTCCTCCGTTAGATTCCGATCACGACCACTATATTTCGGCATCTCACCACGAGCAATCTGTGCTTGGCGCTCCGCTTCTAGTTCTTCTTCTGTCATATAGCAATAGTATGCCTTACCCTCATCAAGCAATTGTTGAAGATAAACCTTATAAATGTCGAGTCGCTCCATACAGCTATAAGGTCCATACTCTCCACCCACATCAATACTTTCATCCCATTCAATCCCAAGCCATTTTAAGCTATCGAAGAGCTTTTCTTTCGCCTGGCCAACATTGCGGGCTTGATCCGTATCCTCAATCCGCATAATGAATTTTCCACCTTGCTTCCGGGCAAAAAGATAGTTAAAGAGGGCAGAGCGGGCCCCTCCAATATGTAAATGACCTGTTGGACTCGGGGCAAAACGAACTCTTACTTCATTTCCCATATTCGACACCTTCCATTTCTTCATGTATTCATCGATGACCGTTTTCGATTTCTCTTATCAAGCTGTTGTTGCTCTGTATCTTGAATTATTCTGTATCCATCGACAAAGCTTGTCCCTTATTTTATCACCAAGGTCGCTAAGCTGGTCAAGGGTTTCTATCCGTTGTTTTGCTGTAATAGAATTACTGCTTGTGCTGCGATCCCTTCTTTCCGACCTGTAAAACCGAGATTTTCAGTCGTTGTCGCCTTCACATTGATTTGCGTTTCATCCGCTTCTAAAAGGGCGGCGATTCTTGCCCGAATTGCCGGAATATGCGGCGCCATTTTCGGTGCTTGGGCGATGATGGTACAGTCAATATTCCCAAGCTTATAGCCTTTCTCCTTTACAAGCTTCCATACATGCTCAAGGAGCTTGCCTGAATCAGCATCTTTAAATGTAGGATCCGTATCCGGGAAGTGCTTGCCAATGTCTCCTTCCCCAATCGCACCAAGTGCTGCATCAGCAACTGTATGAAGCAAGACATCGGCATCAGAATGGCCCAAAAGCCCTTTTTCATACGGAATCTCAATCCCACCAATAATAAGAGGACGTCCCTCCACTAGTTGATGAACGTCAAAGCCTTGTCCAATTCGTATCATCTAGTCTCTCCCTTTCTGTTTAGAATCGCTTCAGCAAAAATCACATCTTCCGGCGTGGTCAGCTTCATATTAAAATAGTCTCCCTCAACAATATAGACATCGTGACCATCCCACTCAGCGAGGCTCGCATCATCTGTTCCGAGAATCCCCGCTTCCATTGCTTTTTGGTGTACGCTTTGGATGAGGGGAAGAGTGAAGGCTTGTGGCGTTTGTACAGCCCAAAGCTCCTCTCGCTTCATCGTCTCCTCTACTCGCTTTCCCGACACCCGCTTGACTGTATCTTTCACAGGCACAGCGACGATGGCGGCTCCCTTCTCTGCTGCTTGCTCTACAAGTGCGTGAATCGTCGTTTCCTTAATAAATGGACGAGCACCATCGTGAATTAAGACTACAGTGTTTCCTTTTAATTGGTCCAACCCTGCTTTTACACTATTCTGGCGCTCTTTCCCTCCTTGAACAATGGACGTAACCTTCGATAGTCCATAGGTTTTAACGAGGGCACTCATCGTTTCAAGCTCAGATTGATTCGCTACAACAACCATTTGCTCACACCACGGATCGTTCTCAAACACCTCAAGGGTATGAACAATGACAGGCTTCCTTGCGAGCTCGATAAATTGTTTATTTTTACCGGCGTTCATCCGCTTTCCTTGACCAGCTGCAGGGATGACAACGGAATAGTTCATCTCTCTTCTCTCCTATCAAGGGTCATTCAATTTAGGATTCGCTCTATTTTATCATGTTCCCACGATCGACGGCATACAATCGTAAGAAAAAAGCTTGTTCATTCGATTTCTCTTCGAAAAACTTGCCAGTGGAAGTCTTCGTTCACTTCTTATCTGTACGATTGGCGAACAAAAGCAAAAAAGCGCCTCCCTATAAAGAAGAAGCGCCCTTTATTTCGTGTTATAACGCTTTTTCAAGCAACTTCGGCTTCGCAAAAATCATTCTTCCTGCACTTGTTTGCAGCACACTTGTAACAATGACATCAATATGCTTGCCAATGTAATCACGTCCACCTTCCACGACGATCATCGTCCCATCGTCCAGATAAGCAACCCCCTGATTTTGTTCTTTCCCATCCTTAATGACCTGAACCTTCATCTCTTCCCCTGGAAGAACAACAGGCTTTACGGCGTTGGCTAAGTCGTTAATATTTAGAACCGCAACGCCTTGTAGCTCACAAACTTTGTTCAAGTTAAAGTCATTGGTGACGACAACACCAGATAGAATTTTTGCCAATTTAATGAGCTTACTATCGACTTCTTGAATCTCTTCAAAGTCTCCTTCATAAATCTCAACTTTAATCGGCAGTTCCTTTTGAATTTTATTAAGAATATCCAAGCCGCGACGACCACGATTCCTCTTTAAAACATCGGATGAATCAGCAATATGTTGAAGCTCCTCAAGAACAAATGCTGGAATAACGAGTGTTCCTTCAAGAAATCCCGTTTTGCAAATATCTGCAATACGACCATCAATGATCACACTTGTATCTAAAATTTTCAGTTCTTGCCCTTTTTGAGCTTTCGCTTCTTCCTCTTCCTTCTTTTTACTTCCAAACCCTTTTGTCATCGTAAAAAGATGAATAAGTTCATCTCTCTTTTTAAATCCAATTTGAAAGCCAAAATAACCAAGGAAGAATGTAATAAAAATAGGGAGTACAGTACTTACTACAGGAATGGCAAAATTATTAAGAGGAATACCTATTAAAAATGCAACTATAAGCCCAATAATTAGACCCATCGTACCAAATAAAACATCGGTGACAGGGGCTTTCACAATCGCTTCTTCCATTAAGCGCATTAATCCAACAATATAATCAGCCAACCAAAAGGTTGCAACAAATAAAATAATTGCTCCAATAACGGCCCCAACATATGGACTTGTTAACCAGGCAGGACCGCCAATATTTAATAAATGGATGAGTTCAGGAATAAAGACAAAACCTACCGTTCCTCCAACTAAAACGAAAAAAAGTTGCACGATCCGTTTCAGCATCCACACCACCTCCTTTTATTATTATAGACAACTCACCAGGATTAAAACCTATCAAACTGAATTTCACATAAAATCTCATGATTAACGAGTTTTTTACCACATGGTCGCTTTAAATAACAATCAATAAGAACAGGCAGCTTCATCATGATACACATTAAATATTTCGGTCGATAAAAAGCTGCTCCTGAATCCGCTTCAAGCCGTCTTTAATTAATTTCGCCCTCGCTTCTCCAATTCCTTCAACTTCATCGAGCGCTTCTGTACTTGCAACCACGATGTGATTTAAGCTTTTGTATTCCTCAATGACATTTTCAATAATGGCTGCTGGAAGTCTCGGGATCTTATGAAGAATTCGATAGCCTCGAGGGGTAACCGTGTGCTCTTGGATGTTGTCGACTTTATTATAGCCAAGGCTTTTTAAGATGTTCTGTTCATCAAGAAGCTCCTCATTTGAAAGCTTGGTTAATTCTTTTAATACTTCTGCCGCTTCTTTCTTTTCATCTTTAACATAATCTCGAATCAGTAAAAAGGCTTCCTTTTCTAAATTTGAGACAAGCTCATTTAATTGCATCGTAATCAGGCGCCCTTCGTTGCCTAGCTCATTCACATAATTCAAGATTTCCCGCTTAATCCGAAGGACCATTTGGATACGGTGGATGACTTGAGTTACTTCATGAAACGTAACGAGCTCCTCAAATTCAAGGGCCCCTAAATTGGTAATGCTTTGATCAAGAACCGCTTTGTATTTTTCCAAGGTTTGAATCGCTTGATTTGCCTTCGTCAAAATGACGCCAATGTCCTTCAGAGAGTAGCGATAGTCTCCTTGGTAGAGTGTGATCACATTGCGGCGTTGGGAAATGGAGATGACTAGGTTACCTGTTTGCCTCGCTACACGTTCAGCGGTTCGATGACGGATGCCTGTTTCATTGGATTCAATGCCATTATTAGGAACAAGCTGTGTGTTCGCATAAAGAATCCGACTCCCATCCTCATTCAAGATGATCGCTCCATCCATTTTTGCAAGCTCATATAAATAAGCTGGCGAGAATTCGCAGTTTATAAAAAAGCCGCCATCTACGATATTCATCATTTCATTGTTATAACCAAGTACGATAAGTCCCCCTGTTTTTGCCCGCAACACGTTATCAATTCCATCCCGTAGCGGTGTTCCAGGCGCAACCATTTTTAATACGTCGTTTACAAATGTCCCTTTTTTCCGATCGTCCATCCTCTATCCTCCTAATGTAACCTCTAACGCTTCTTCGACGGTTGACACGCCGATTACCTCAACTTCTGTAGGGAACGTCCATCCTCCGATGTTTTTTTGAGGAATAATAACCCGTTTAAAGCCGAGCTTTGCTGCTTCATGGACACGCTGCTCAATTCTTGACACCCTCCGCACTTCCCCCGTTAAGCCAATTTCTCCAATCACCACATCAAATGGGTTGGTGGTTTGATTCCGAAAGCTTGATGCAATGCTAATAGCAATCGCTAAATCAATCGCTGGTTCATCTAATCTCACGCCACCAGCAACATTTAAATAGGCATCTTGATTTTGAAGCAAGAGACCGACTCTTTTTTCAAGAACAGCCATCAGTAAGGAGACACGGTTATGATCAATCCCCGTTGCCATCCGTCTTGGGTTTCCAAAGCTCGTCGGTGAAATGAGCGCTTGTAATTCCACAAGGACTGGGCGCGTTCCTTCCATTGAGGCAACAACGGTAGAGCCAGCAGCACCATTCGACCGTTCCTCTAAAAAGATTTCTGACGGATTTAAGACCTCTTCAAGGCCTAATTCCTTCATCTCAAAAATCCCCATTTCATTTGTAGAGCCAAATCGATTTTTTACTGCTCGTAAAATACGGTACGTATGGTGTCGTTCTCCTTCAAAATAGAGAACCGAATCTACCATATGTTCAAGGAGCTTAGGTCCCGCAATCGAGCCTTGCTTTGTCACATGGCCAACGATAAAAATGGCAATTCCCGTCGTCTTAGCTACCCTCATAAATGCAGCGGTACACTCGCGAACTTGAGCGACACTTCCTGGCGCTGAGGAAATGTCATCATGGTAAACGGTTTGAATGGAATCAATAATGACAAGGGTTGGCGCAACCTCCTCAATCGCTTTCTCTATCTTCATTAAGTCTGTTTCTGCTAAAACGTATAGCTCTGGTGAGATCACACCAAGACGATCCGCTCGTAGCTTTGTCTGTTTGACAGACTCTTCTCCAGAGATATACAGAACTTTATGATTGGTTTCCGCGAGCTTGGCGGACAATTGTAGCAAAAGAGTTGATTTCCCGATTCCCGGATCTCCCCCTACAAGCACTAGGGATCCAGGAACGATCCCTCCACCTAGTACACGGTTTAATTCGATTAATGTCGTATCAATTCTCGCCTCTTGCTCCCCAACAACCTTTGTGATCGGCTGAGGTTTTGACGTGTCGGCGGCTGATGTGACATAGCTTCGTGTCCCACTTTTCGGGACTTCTGAAAATTCTTCCACCATGGAATTCCAGCTTTGACAACCAGGACATTTTCCCATCCATTTGGCTGATTCGTAGCCGCAATCCTGGCAAACGAATTTTGTTTTTCTCTTTGCCATTCCGCTTCCCACCTTCAATTCCTACTTTCTTAATTGTATCAGAATCGCTTTAAAAAGTCGGGAATGAGGGTCTCACTCACATGATCTTCTTCTTTTTTATGAAAAAGTGTGTGGGGCTCACTGGATAATGAAGCGAAAAACCGCTCTTTTTCAACTCGTTCACAACCTTACCTTACGAGCTTTTCCATTCCCTTGGGGAAGAGCAAAAACCGATGATGGGGCTTTCTGAGAAAATGGGGACCTTACGAGCTTGCATCACAATATGGTTTCGTTAGAAAAGAAACGTGACGTCCTTCTAGGTTAGTAAAAAGCCGAGGGATGGTACCTACCCCTCGACTTTTTCGTTTTACACTTGAGCGCTCTCTTTTGTTTCTACCACCAATTCGCCATCTTTTACATCAATAATGGCACGCTGTCCTTTTTGAATCGTCCCTTTTAATAGTTCTTCAGAAAGACGATCCTCTACTTGTTTTTGCAGGGCCCGACGTAATGGACGTGCTCCGTATTCAGGGTCATAACCTAAATCAGTAATTTTATCTTTAGCTGCTTCCGTAAGATCAAATTCAACCCCTTGCTCTGATAAACGCTTCTTGAGCTGCTCCACCATCAATGTGATGATTTCACGAACATGCTTTTTCTCAAGAGAGTGGAAGACGATGATCTCATCAATCCTGTTTAAAAACTCAGGGCGGAAGCTGTTTTTCAACTCAGCCATCACCTTATCTTTCATGTCTCTGTATTCTGTACCTTCACTATCCGTGGTAAAGCCTAGGTACTTATTACGACGCAGGGTGCTCGCACCGACATTTGATGTCATAATGACAGCTGTATTACGGAAATCAACCGTACGCCCTTTTGAATCTGTTAGGCGACCATCTTCTAGCACCTGCAAGAGAATGTTAAATACTTCAGGGTGTGCTTTTTCAATTTCATCAAGGAGGATCACCGAATATGGATTGCGACGAACCTTCTCTGTTAATTGACCACCCTCATCATGACCGACATATCCTGGAGGTGAACCAACAAGACGGCTTGTGGCGTGTTTTTCCATGTATTCAGACATGTCGATACGAATAAACGCATCTTCATCACCAAATAGTGTTTCAGCGACAGCCCGAGCTAATTCCGTCTTACCGACACCTGTAGGGCCAAGGAAAATAAACGAGCCAATAGGACGCTTCGGATCTTTCAAGCCTGCTCGTGCACGACGAACCGCTTTCGAGATTGCTTTAACGGCTTCCTCCTGACCAACGACACGCTCATGAAGGATTTCCTCCATCTTCAAGAGACGTTCCGTTTCCTCTTCCGCTAGCTTAGAAACAGGGATTCCCGTCCAGCTTGCGACCACCTGGGCAATATCATCGACTACGACCTCGGTGTTTTCTTGCCCTTGTTTCTTTTTCCACTCATTCTTCATTTCTTCAAGCTCTTCACGTAATCGTTGCTCAGAATCACGGAGAGAAGCTGCTTTTTCAAACTCCTGACTTTGAACCGCTGCATCTTTTTCTTTCCGTGTTTCCTCTAGCTTTTGCTCAAGCTCCTTCAGGTTTGGTGGAGCTGTATACGAGCGAAGGCGAACCTTTGATGCCGCTTCGTCAATCAGATCAATCGCCTTATCCGGTAGGAATCGATCTGAGATGTAGCGATCTGAAAGCTTTACTGCTTCCTCAATGGCTTCATCGGTAATCGTTACCCGGTGATGGGCCTCATACCGATCGCGAAGACCTTTTAAAATTTGAATCGACTCATCAAGAGACGGTTCATTTACTTGGATTGGCTGGAAGCGGCGCTCAAGGGCTGCATCCTTTTCAATGTATTTACGATACTCATCCAATGTTGTTGCACCGATACATTGTAATTCACCACGGGCTAGGGATGGCTTTAAGATGTTTGATGCATCAATGGCTCCCTCTGCTCCTCCTGCACCAATTAACGTGTGCAACTCATCAATAAAAAGGATCACATTACCCGCTTGACGAATTTCATCCATCACTTTTTTCAACCGGTCTTCAAACTCACCGCGATATTTTGTTCCAGCGACAACCGTACCCATATCGAGCGTCATCACTCGCTTGTTACGCAACGTTTCTGGCACTTCGTTGGCGATAATTGCTTGAGCTAATCCCTCAGCAATGGCTGTTTTACCCACGCCTGGTTCCCCGATAAGGACAGGATTGTTCTTTGTTCTCCGGCTTAATACTTGAATCACACGTTCAATTTCCTTGCTACGCCCAATGACTGGGTCGAGCCCTTCCTCTCGTGCAATCGCCGTTAAATCACGAGCTAAGCTATCAAGCGTTGGCGTGTTAGCATTTGACGTACCGCCTCCTTGCTGAGAGGAGCTGCCTACTTCATTGCTTCCGAGAAGCTGAAGTACTTGCTGACGAGCTTTGTTCAAGCTGACGCCAAGGTTGTTTAATACACGTGCTGCCACGCCTTCCCCTTCGCGAATTAAACCGAGAAGGATATGTTCTGTTCCGACGTAGGAATGACCCAACTTACGTGCTTCATCCATGGAAAGCTCAATGACTTTTTTCGCACGCGGTGTATAATGAATCGTTTTTGAGCCATCTTGTCCTTTGCCGATAAGGCTCTCCACTTCTTTTTGAATTTTGTCAGAACCAAGTCCAAGTGCTTGAAGAGCTTTAGCCGCAATTCCTTCACCTTCACGGATCAGCCCTAATAATACATGCTCGGTCCCAATATTGTTATGACCTAATCGAATCGCTTCCTCTTGTGCTAATGCAAGCACCTTTTGTGCCCGTTCTGTAAATCGCCCAAACATCATATACATCCACCTCCAGGGTTAATTAGACTGTTGCTCTAGTTTAAGTCGTTCTCGAATGATAGCGGCTCTTCGCTCATCTCTTTGTTCCGGAGTGAGAACTTCTCCTGCAAATTGTTGGAGAAATCCTGGCTGAGTTAAAATCATGAGTTCATTAAGTATGTTGCCAGAAATCCCTTCTAGTAAACCAAGATCGATGCCTAGACGAACATCTGACAGCTTTTGTGTCGCTTCCTTTGACTCAATCACTCGACTGTAAGCCAAAATTCCAAAGGAGCGATACACTCGGTCCTCAAGCTGAAGCTTAGAACTTTGCATTAACATATGCCGTGCTGCTCTTTCTTGCTGAATCAGTTGCATGACAACGCCACGTAAATCTTCCACGATATCTTCTTCCGATTTTCCTAATGTTAATTGATTGGAGATTTGAAAGACGTTACCTAATGCTTCGCTACCTTCTCCGTAAATTCCTCTAACAACTAGCCCTAATTGGTTAATTGCAGGTAAAATACGGTTAATTTGCTGTGTCATAACAAGAGCCGGTAAATGCATCATGACTGATGCCCGTAATCCCGTTCCCACATTGGTTGGACAGCTTGTTAAAAAGCCACGCTTTTCATCGAAGGCATATGTCACTCTTTGTTCAATCCAGTCATCAATTCCGCCGGCCAAAACAAGCCCTTCATTAATTTGAAAGCCAGCAAATAAACATTGAATTCTAAGGTGATCTTCTTCGTTGATCATGATGCTGACCGATTCATCCTCACTGAGAAGAACGGCCCCATGCTTTGATTCTTCTGCAAGATGTGGACTAATCAGGTGCTTTTCAACAAGAACGCGTTTTTCATTTGGTTTCATTTCATCCACATGAAGAAGTTCGAATGCCCCTAATGAATCATAGGTATCGTTCCCGATCGCCTGGGCTACATGGGTGACAACGGCCTTTGATTCCTCCATTGTTGTAAGTAAAGGAAAGTTAAACTGCTCAAGATTCCTAGCTAATCTTATTCGGCTACTAAGTACAATATCCGAATCAGGACCTTCTTTTTTCATCCATGGACTAATGGCTTCACTGATAAAGCGCTGGAGTGACATGGACTCATCCCTCCTCACCATTGACTTTCCGTTCAAGTGAACGAACCTGATCCCGAACAAGAGCCGCTTCTTCAAATTCCTCTCGCTCGATATGCTGCTTTAATGTTTCTTTTAAAGATTCAATTTGGCGACGCAGCTTGATTCCTCCACCAATTCGTTTCGGTATTTTTCCTGCATGGGTGTGATTTCCACTGTGAACTCTTTTTAAGATTGGATCTAGCTTTGATTGAAATGCTTTGTAGCAATGGGAACAACCAAATCGTCCGATTCTTGTAAATTGGTCATACGTCATCCCACACTTATCACAAACCAGCGGCTTTGCGACCTCACGGCTTGTTTTTTGGCCATGACTTGTTGGTTGTTCAAAATGAAGCAGCCCTGATAACAATTGGTGAATGGAGAAACTGTTTGAGCCTGGGAAGTGTTCACCCTTTTCTCTGGCGCAGTGTTCGCAAATATGAATTTCCGTTTTCTCTCCGTTAATAATTTTTGTAAAATGCAACGTTGCTGGTCGTTCTTTACACTCTTGGCATATCAACGCATATCACCTCTCTCGCCTTAGCGAGTTTCTTTGTATTTCAAGGTTTCAAGCATTGCTTTCAGGAGATTTGCTCGAATTTCATCTCGATGTCTGGCATTTGTTTGAAAGTGGGTACGTTCCATGACACTTAGCATTAATTTTGTCTCTCGCCTTGAAATCATACTCTCTTCATACAGTCGTGCAATCAGATTTTCAGCTGCACTTTGACTAATTCGATTCCCAATTAAGTTGTTCAATTGGTCAAAGAGATCAAGATTGTCGTGGGGCTTTACCTTAATAATTCGGATATAGCCGCCTCCGCCCCTTTTGCTTTCAACAATGTACCCTTTTTCCACCGTAAATCGTGTACTAATAACATAATTAATTTGAGAAGGTACACATTGAAACATTTGTGCTAATTCACTTCGTTTAATTTCAATTAACTCACTATTGGTTTTCGTAAAAATACCCTTTAAGTATTGCTCAATAAGATCTGAGACGTTCCGCACCCATAAGAACCCCCCTTCGTCTGACTGACTTTGACTATCTTTGACCTATACTTATATTATAGATAATTTTGGTTAAGTGTCAACGAAATTGCATATTCGCTAGTATTGCCAACTCTCTTTAAATCATTACACACTATGTATCATTTCAATTTGGACAGTAAGATCTCCTGTTTTTTATTCCCTTTTCTCTTGATCAAGAAACAGGTCAATTTACTTAATGCTTTAAAAGCGCTTAAATAAGCAGACATGTGTTATGAAGTTTTTTATAAGCACAAAAAAAGCACAACCCTATCGGATTGTGCTTTAACGCTTGGCAACGTCCTACTCTTGCAGGGGGAAG
>NZ_ANNK01000170.1 GCF_000334155.1 Halalkalibacterium ligniniphilum
AGGACGTTGCGACCTTAGCCTGCCATCCATTTCTATCTTCAAGCTGACTTAGCTCTTCATTAAAAAATTCATTGACGAGATACCTTGTATCTCTTATATTACGCTTGGCTTTTGTTCAGTTTTCAAAGAACTGCTTGTCGTTTTTGGCGACTAGATTAATCTATCATATAACCTATCGTTCCGTCAACAACTTTTTTAAAATGATTTTTATCGCTCATCAGCGACAAGAAATAATATAACACAGACTAATAATCAACGCAACACTCTTTTTAAAAAAATTTATTTTTATGGTCCACTTGTTTTATATAGAGAGCTAGTAAGAATAATCGAAACGTCCATTCGGAAACGTTTTTTGTTTTGGCCGGAGGAGCTAAAGCGACCGCGATCCGCTGGTGCCTGGAGCTAGACAGCTTTGTGATATCATACTTTCCTAATCTTTCAACAGAAACCTCCATGAACGGCTCGCTCTTCCCACTAGGATGAAAACGAGTTCGTCAAGTAACGCTAAGCAACCTTTCAATGAAGGGGTGTGAGCGACAAGCTTCCTGCTTTATCATCCTGTAAGCTCCGTCCCCTTTCCACAAAAAAACCTCACTCCTGCGAGGTTTCTTAAAGAATAAACTGCTGAACAGCCACTAGTAAAACAAGTCCCGGAATACCAAGAAAACCAGAAACTGTTGCAGTCACACCATTAATCGGAATATGCAATCCTATCAATGAACCAAAGGTATTTAAAAAAAAGAGTAACAACACCCCAATCAACACTTTCATCGCTGCCTGCCCTATAAATCGCAACGGCTTTAAGGGAGCACCTACAATTAATAACATTAAAACAAGTCCACCTAAAAGTGTAAATACAACAATTGGGTCCATCGCCTTCCCTCCAGCATCTGCTTGTCTTTTTCTTAAAGTCTATTCGTCAAAAACAAAAAAAGAACAGAACGTCCTAAGACCTTCCATTCTTTGTTGTTTTTCGTATTCTCGCTTCTTTTAAAAGAAACAAATATTTCATTTCAGTCATCTTTAAACGCAGCAGCACTTCCTCAGATGGATCCACACTACGCGATACAATGCATTGCTGACTTTCAAGCAATCGCTTCTCTTCCTCAATCATTGCCAAAAGCCGCTCGTCTTCATTGCGACGAATGCTTCGCTTTTTTTGAAATAGCATAACAGCCTCCTTACCTATCTAAAGCTCTCGGCGACCTTCAATCGCTTTTGATAGCGTAACCTCATCTGCGTATTCCAAATCACCACCGACAGGCAAACCGTGGGCAATCCGAGTAACTTTGATTCCTGTCGGCTTCACAAGACGCGATAAATACATCGCTGTCGCTTCTCCTTCAATGGTCGGGTTCGTAGCAATAATGACCTCTTGAATTGTGTCATCTTGAAGTCGCTTTAACAATTCAGGAATTTTAATATCCTCAGGACCCACCCCGTCCATCGGAGAAATTGCACCGTGCAAAACATGATACTTCCCGTGGTACTCTTTCATTTTTTCCATTGCGATCACATCTTTTGCGTCTTGCACAACACAGACCATCGTATCGTCTCTTTTTGTATCCTCACAAATCCGACATGGATCCGTATCGGTGATGTTATGGCAAATCGAGCAATACATTAAATTCCGCTTCCCATTGACTAAAGCTTTTGCAAAATCTAACACATCGTCTTCCTTCATATCTAAGACAAAGAAAGCCAGGCGACTCGCCGTCTTTGGACCGATGCCTGGCAACCTCATAAAACCTTCGATTAGTTTTGCAATTGGTTCAGGATATTGCAATCGAATACCTCCTAGAACATACCAGGAATGTTCATTCCTTTTGTGAACTTGCCCATATCTTGCTCTACAAGCTCATCGACCTTTTTTAACGCTTCATTTGTTGCAGCTAAAATAAGATCTTGAAGCATTTCAGGATCGTCTGGATCAATGACATCTTCAGAAATCTTCACGTCAATGATTCGCTTATCACCACTTGCGATAACTGTAACCATCCCTCCACCAGCCGTCGCTTCTACAGTCTTTTCCTTTAATTCCTCTTGCGCTTTCAGCATTTGCTTTTGCATTTTTTGCATTTGTTTCATCATTTGTCCCATATTTTTCATAAAAAATCACCCTCCTTAAAAATTCAATCCTCAATAATTTCAATCAAATCTGTACCAAAAAGCTTTATGGCTTCATCAACAATCGGATCTGCTTCAGGAGCATCACCATCACCACGTTGGTCTTTCATGTATTCTTCTTTTACTTTATCCCATTGCCCTTGTAAAAAGGTGAAAAACGAGTAAGGCTGTGAAAAGGTTTCCTGTAGCACACCTTCCACAAACGGTCGGAACTTAGTATCAATCATATCACGGTGCATCTCGTTTTGAAACGCAAGAAGAATTAATCTGTCAGAAGCAGCTACTGGCTTACAATCACTCAACCATGCGTGGGCAGGAATGTTTTGAGATCGTACTCGTTCCATTACTTCACCCCAACGGCCACTAATTAGCTGAAGCTGCTGCTTCGTCGCTCCCTTTAGCATCTCTTTTACTTTCGCCGATGCCACCTTCGTTTGCGGCATTTGCTTAACAGGTCTTCGTACAGGCGCCCTCGTTTCCCTTGTAGGACCTGAAGGCTCTAGCCCAGTTTCTTTCAATTGTTGAATGATCCGCTCTAGTTGCTCAACCTTTTGTGACAATGACCGAATTTGACCTTGATCAACAGAAGAAATAGCGTCACTTACCGGTACCCGTTGGTTGCACAAGGTAACCAAACCTAACTCAACAATCACCTTTGGATGAGAGGACCATTTCATTCTTTGCTGGCTCTCGTTTAATGTTTCAATGGCTTTATAAAGCCATGAGCGCTCAATTTTTTTCGCAAGTTCAGCAAATGCTTTATTCACCTGTGCTCTTTCTAACAAATACTCCGCATCTGGAGCCGTTTGATAGAGCAACAAATCACGATAATAATAAATCAGATCTTCCACAAAACGCAGAGGGTCTTTTCCTTCACTCATGATCCGATCAAACGATTGTAATGCCCTTGCAGTCTCATTGTTATGAATGGCTTCTACAACATCTAAAAGGGCATCTTGAGAAACCGCCCCCGTAATCGAAAGCACATCTTCTAGGGTTACGCGTCCTGCTGCAAAGGAAATGGCTTGATCCAACAAACTTAACGCATCTCGCATGCCCCCTTCAGCCGCTCGAGCAATAAGTATTAATGCATCTTCATCCACTTCAGCATTTTCATGAGTGAGTATTTCTTGCATTCGCTCCACCAAAGCTACATTGGGAATTCGTTTAAAATCAAAACGCTGACAACGAGAAATAATCGTTAAAGGAATCTTATGAGGTTCTGTCGTGGCTAAAATAAAAATAACATGGCCTGGTGGTTCTTCCAACGTTTTTAGTAAGGCATTAAACGCCCCCGTCGATAACATATGCACTTCATCAATAATATACACCTTGTACCGCACTTCATTAGGCGCAAATTTCACTTTATCACGAATATCTCTAATCTCATCGACCCCATTATTGGAGGCAGCATCGATCTCCATCACATCCACAATAGCACCAGAAGTAATCCCTTTACATGCTTTGCATTCATTACAAGGCTCTGACACTGGGGCCTTTTCACAGTTTATTGCCTTGGCAATAATTTTCGCAGCACTTGTTTTTCCTGTTCCTCTAGGTCCGGAGAAAAGGTAGGCATGGGAAAATTTTTCTTGTACGAGTGCATTTTGAAGCGTTGTTGTAATGTGTTCTTGCCCGACGACATCTTTAAGTAGCTGCGGTCTCCAAACACGGTATAACGCCTGATAACTCACCCAAAAACCCCCTTTTTCCTCAGTTACATTCCTATTAATTATAGCGATTCAAAAACAAGATTTCAAAGCTTTCTCTCTAATTACACCAAATCAAAGGATTTCATCGATCTCTACAAAAAAAAAAAAGCAGCTACAATATTGTGTAGTTACTTTTAAAACATAGACATCATATTATTAAACCGTGCACCTTCCTTCGATAATGCCACCCTAAGCGTTACCTATGCAGTTAGCTCAGCCCAGGCGACTCTACGGCACACGAAAGGGGCCACTTACTGCTGCTTCCTTCCGGACCTGACAGGGTTCATGGGTTTTCGTTGCGTAGAACCCAAACGTCAACACCACTTACATAGGTCAGACCTTACGATGACAAAACCTCGAGAAGGGATTCAGCCTCGCTATAGCGGATTGCGAGTAACAGGGCACCGCTACCTCCCCACCTAGCACGGAAATTGTATAACATTGTTAGGCGTCTAATGCGACGCATTTCTAGTATAGTTTGTTTGCCAATAAAAAGCAAGGGTTAGTGTTAGCCAATAAAAGGAATCATTCACTCTTCTTTTTTCTTTCCTCACGCTTTCGTTCACGAATTTCTTGAAAAAACCGCGTCAGTCGAGAGCTACATTCCTCTTCCAATACACCTGAAACGACTTCTGCTTGGTGGTTGAAACGTTCCTCTTGCAGGAGATTCATCAACGTCCCAGCACAGCCCGCTTTCGGGTCAGAAGCTCCGTACACAACTCGGTCAATCCTTGATTGAACAATCGCACCTGCGCACATTGGACAAGGCTCCAACGTTACATATAATGTACAATCAGTCAGCCTCCATGTACCGAGCATTTTACAGGCTTCCTCAATCGCCATTAATTCTGCGTGAGCAAGCGCTTGTTGGTTCAACTCACGAAGGTTATACCCTCTAGCAATAACCGCATCATCTTTCACAATAATCGCTCCAATCGGCACCTCCCCTAAACGCTCAGCCCGATCAGCCGCCTCTATTGCTAGCTTCATAAACCTTTCATCAGCGCCATTCATTTTTTTGTACCCATCCTCTTTTTGTCGTTTCTTTCATTATAATATAGAATTTCTCCTTCAGCTTGTCTTCTATACAATAATGCACCAATGCCTTTTCAACATAGCTAAAACCTTAAAATTTGACAAATAAAAAACACTTACCAAAACGGAAAGTGTAATGTGAAAAATATGGCGGAGGAAGAGGGATTCGAACCCCCGCGCGGTTTAACCCGCCTGTCGG
>NZ_ANNK01000171.1 GCF_000334155.1 Halalkalibacterium ligniniphilum
CCGTTATATAGTTTATAGATGATGCGGTCTCTTTGCAGAAGACCTCTCCTCTTCTCGCTTTCTCGCAATCATGCGTCGAGGTTACTCGCTGTTTTCTCGGCGGATGATTTGCTCGTTGTCTTCCCCGTGTCGTTAAAGCCTTTTTCCGAAATACACTGCGCTATAAAACCTAATGTATATCAAATAAACAATGGCGGAGGAAGAGGGATTCGAACCCCCGCGCGGTTTAACCCGCCTGTCGGTTTTCAAGACCGATCCCTTCAGCCAGACTTGGGTATTCCTCCATATGTAGCTGACAAGAGACATTGTAACAAATAGCATCGTTGAAAGCAAGTGATTTCAGAAAAATAATTTTCATAGTCGCACCCCACGTAAACGGCACTACGTTATTAAAAGCGAAAAAAAGCCTATGGTTAATCATTTATATAAAACATACTAAGATTAGTAGTACAGACCCCGGCCAGGGTTTGTGCTACTATTTTTTATAGTAGAAGTGAAGTAAGGCCGACCAGCCTCTGGGACCATTTAAGAGTCCGCATTTAAAACCGGCCAACTTCACACCCTTATTTGAATCAGTTTAGTATGTTGGGTCCTAAGAGATCGAGTAAAAGAAAGTGGAATCGATAAGGCAATGTGAAGGCTTCTATGATTGGCAAGAGAAGGAGAAGTGAATATGAAACATGTACTGGCATTCGATGTTAGTATGGGGAAAAGTACGATGGTGATCTATAATCATCATAAGCAATGCGAACATGAAGGTGAACTTACCCACACTAAATCATCGTTTAAAGCTTTGAATGAAAAAATTTATGAATTGACTACACTGGATGGACAAGCACCTGAAATCGTATTTGAAGCAACAGGTGTATATTCAAGACCATTAGAGTACTTTTTTCAAACAGAAGGTCACACTTATCATAGAGTGAGCCCATTGGAAGCGACTATACAAACGTCTTCTATGCGCCGTAATAAGACGGATAAAAGTGATGCTCATGAGCTAGCTAAATCTCACTTTCGAACAGAACGTACCACGACTTACCAAGAAGAAATTTATTATAAACAAATGCGTGCACTCACACGTTATTATAATGAATTAGATAGTGAAGTAATCAATCTATTTAGTCGTATGCACGCAATTTTACAACTTAGTTTCCCTGAGCTTGAACATCTATTTTCTAAGCGTTCGGCACTCTTTTTAAATGTCGTTCAACTATTTCCCCACCCAGATGAAGTATTAAATAGTTCTAAAACGGTCATACGAAACCGAATCAAGGCGAATACAAAAAAGAATATATCCCTTACGTGCGCTGAAGAGAAAGGCATCGAATTACTTCACGCAGCGAGAGATTCTTACCCAGCGATATCAAGAGAAGATGTCCGCTGTGACCAAGTTCGAGATTATGCCAAACGTATTGCAGATTTAAAAGAGAAAAAAGAAAAACTTATAAAAGAGATGGTTACTCTATCAGAGGAACATATCGAGTATAAGGTATTACTTTCATTTCCAGGGATTGGTGAAGCAACAGCTGTAAGATTAATTGGAGAATTCGGGGATCTACGACGTTTTAAAAACCCTAAACAATTAAATGCATACGTTGGGATTGATATCATGCGGTATCAATCAGGTAAGACATTTTATAAGGATAAAATTAATAAGCGAGGGAATAACAAGCTACGAAAAATCTTATTCTATATGATTCAAACGATGATTAGACTTCGCACCAAGACGAACAACCATATTGTAGAGTATTACGACAAATTAAAAACGCAACCTCAAGGAAAGCCCCATAAAGTTGCGTCAATAGCGTGTGTGAATAAATTTTTGAAAGTGGTATTTCATCTCATCACACACAACATTACCTATGATTACGAAGCAGTTTAACCTGTTCGTAAATTAGTTACGTATACTATATCACACTTGACCTTTCGAAAAAACACACATCGTTAGGTCTATTTGCCTTACGCAATTTAATTTGGAGTGAGAGAAGCCCCCTTCCCCCTCTAAATTAAATCTTCTAACCCATATAAATGTGATGAAAAACACTTGACTAGAGGTAAGAAAAGAGGCTGGGACATAACTAGCCAAAAATAATAAAAAAGGTTCCAATCATAAAAATGATTAGAACCTTTTTTCTGTTGATTTATTCGATTATCCGATGTGGCGCTCATAGTGGGGCAATCTAAACAATCTTCACATTCATATACATGGGATGCTCGTGTAAAACCATTACGATCTGTGCGCTTCGACTCGTAAGAAACGTCAGCTTTTTCCCATTTGGGTACATAGTGAGGAAGTGCTGAATCGACTTAGAACAACAATTTTAAAATCCTATCGTGCAATTCGGGTTGAGCAGGTCGCGCTTGCAATGGTCGAAAAAGCGTTAGCACCTAAAAAGCGCCCTATAAGTTATACCTCTGCTGACATTGAAAAGTCGAGCGCCCAGTAAAAGAAGAATCAAAAGAAATGAGCAGGGAAGAAAAAAAAATCAAAAAGACTAAGCAACCTAACATTTAGAGAAAGTGGATGAACAACCGGACAAATGCCCGGTTGTTTTTTTGAATCGATAAATTAACTGAGTATAGCTAAATAAATCGAACTAATCATCAAGTTGAACAATTCATTCGCAATAATTGTGTTTGAAAGCGTAATCATTTTTTTCTTTCAGCTGTTAAAATAGAAGTAAGTAAGGGGGCAACGACCTATGTATTTAGATGAAAGAAGCAATTTAATACTAAAGGGAGTTTTAAGCAATCCTGAAATCTCCAATAAGGAATTGGAAAGTAAATATAATTTATCGAGAAGACAAATTAGCTACAGCTTCACTAAAATAAATGATTGGCTGGAAGAAAACAATTATCCTCCTATTAAGAGAACAAACGGAGGAAAGTTTATTGTCAGCCCGAAATTAATTGAACTGTTCGCGGAAAAAATTGATGGTTCTGTTGCTGCAAAATATATTCCTTCTGAAAAGGAAAGAGCAGAACTAATCATATTGATGCTGCTGGGCAGTGAGGATGAATTATCTCTCGTTCATTTTTCAATTGAACTAGAGGTTAGTAAAAATACCATTCTTCGTGATATGAAACTCGTGCATCAAACAGTCAGCTTATATAGTCTTCAAATTGTTTATTCGAGAATTCATGGCTATGACATCGTGGGAAATGAATGGGATAAAAGAAGACTGCTTGTTGATGTATTGCGCAAAGTTTTTGATATGTATCAAGGGGAAGCTTACATTCAAAGGCTGGCTAGAATTTCAACTGCTGATATTGTCAAGCTAAAGCAGCAAATGGAAGAGGTTGAAAAGACACTGCATCTCCAATTTATCGATGAACGAATTAACATTCTCCCTTATATCATGGCAGCTATATTAAAAAGGATTAAAAAAGGCAGTTTGATCACTGGATCCTACCATATTGATTACGAAGCATTATCAGATACAAAGGAATATGAAGCAGCTGAGATTTTCATTCAGGAGATGGAAAACATCCCGAAAGAAGAGCGTTTATTTATCACCCTTCAGCTTCTAACTTCAAATGTGCTGTCATCACAATTTTTAACAGACCGGGAATTACCGCAGCTGAAAAAAGCGTTAGCGGAAAGCCTGGATCTGTTTGAGAAAAAAGCATTGATTGTGTTTAAAGAAAGGGAGTTATTGCTCGAAAAGCTAGTGCTGCACATGAAACCAGCTTATTACAGAATAAAATATTCCCTGACAACAAATTATACGATTCTTGAAAAAGTCAGTGAAGAATTTGAAGCGATCCATTACATTGTGAAGGATTCGATCAAACCTTTTGAAGATTATATCGGATGTGAGATACCTGAAAGTGAAATAAAGTTTATTACGATTTTTATTGGCGGCCATTTAATCAACAGCGGGGAAACCATTCAATTAAAGAAAAGAGCCATTGTCGTATGTCCGAATGGTGTTTCGATCTCAAAGTTAATGGAAAATACGCTGCGTGATTTATTTCCTGAGTTTTATTTCTATCAAGCCTTTTCAATAAGAGAGTTTGAACAGTTAAAGCTGAACTATGACATTGTGTTCTCTCCGGTTCCTGTGCAAACAGATAAACATCTATTTATCGTGGATCAATTTATTTCTGATTTTGAAAAACTGCAATTGAGGCAGCGTGTGATGCAAGGAATATTTGGCCTGAACTCCTCAATTGTAAATATTGAACAGCTAATGAATGTCATTGAAAAACACGCAAAGATTGAGGATAAACAGGCACTGGCAAAATCATTGCAGGATTACTTCTCCTTCCAGGTATCTAATGAAATAAAGAACAAAAAGGATTTTAGTTTGCCGGATTTAATCAAGCCGGAAACGATTGTGCTGAAGGATCGGGTAGAAAGCTGGGAGGATGCCATTAACATTGCTGCTGAACCCCTATTAAAGAAAGGTGTTATTAAAGAAAGGTATGTAGCTGCAATGCTCCGTCAACATTCTGAAATAAAACCGCATATCGTTTTGCGTATGAATATTGCCATCCCTCATGCAGCTCCAGAGGATGGAGTAAATGCAGTTGGGATGAGTCTCCTAAAAATAAAAGAAGGTATCTCATTTAAAGATGGTCATAAAGTACATTTCGTCGTTGTCATTGCAGCGATCGATAAAAATCGGCATTTAAATGCCTTGCTGCAATTAATGAAGCTTTCAGATATGGATGAAGTGTTGAACAAATTGATCCAAACGGATGACGAAAACGAAATCTGTAAGGTCATTCAATCAAATATTAAATAATCACACTGAAATCGGAGGAATGAAAATGCCGCTTAAAAACTTTTTAAAAGATGAGCTAATTAAGCTGAATCTGCATTGTGAAAGCTATGAACAAGTTTTTGAAGTGATTTACGAAGAAGCATTCGCACGTGGATATGTGAGCGAATCCTTTTTTGAGAAAATAAAAGAAAGGGAAGCAACATTCCCAACAGGATTGGACATGGGGACTAGAAATGTAGCGATTCCCCATACAGATCCTGAATATGTCCATGAGCAATTTATTGGCATTATCACGCTTGAAAAACCCGTGCTATTTTCTCTGATGGATGATGCCTCTAAAACCGTCGAAGTAAATATTATATTTATGCTCGGGTTAAATCAACCGCATAGCCAATTAACGGTATTACAAAATTTAATGCAGGTTATTCAGGATGAAGAGGGCCTTGAGCGAATTTTAGAGGCGAAAAACAATGAGGAGATTTACTCTTTTTTTAATGAATTAGCAGCAACTTAATAGAGAGGGAAGATCATAATGCAAAAGACTATTTCAGTAACGTCGGTACAGGGATTGGAATAGAAGAGCAAGATCAGCAAATCCTTGATCATCTTAAAGGATAAAAAGTTTTAGAATTGTAAATTGGCTATTTTCATAAGATTTTTATAGGTATTTATACCTGTAAAGTACATAATTTTCTGTAGTCAAAAGGAGGTTAAGTTCCTATGAAAGCTGCAGTATTACATTCGGAAAATCTTTTTACGTATGAAGAGGTTGAAATTGATCCGTGCAAGGATGACGAAGTGAAAATTAAAGTGATGGCAGCGGGCATCTGCGGCTCCGATACACATAAAATGACGAGCAAATGGAAGTATCCGCTTCCCACTATTATGGGGCATGAGTTCTCTGGCTTTATTGTAGAGATAGGAGAGAAAGTCACCAATGCATCAATTGGTGACCGGGTTGTCGCCATTCCTTTCCTTCCATGTAATGATTGTGAATATTGTAAGCGTGGTCAATTTTCGCTATGTGAGGATCACGGCATGGTTGGCTCCAAATCCTTCGGAGGGTTTGCAGAGTATGTGAATATTAAGTCTACCAATGTGCTGCCAATTGGCGATATGGATTTTGAGGAAGCAGCCATGATTGAGCCGCTTGCAGTTGCTCTTCACGGTGTATTAAATATCCATCCCCGTATTGGTGATATAGCTGCGGTATTTGGTATCGGAACAATCGGGATATTAACGATACAATGGCTGAAAATTGCAGGTGTAAAAGAGGTTATCGCTATCGATATTTCTGATAATAAGCTCGCAGATGCACATGCGATGGGCTGTGAAAGAACGATTAACCCGTTTAAGGAAAATTTACTTGAAAAGATCGACGAATATACAAATGGAAGGGGTGTGGACATCGCCTTTGAATGTGCGGGCTCAAAAGTTACACAGGAGCAATGCTTGCTCGTTACCGCTAAACGAGGGAAGGTGGGCTATTTAGGAATTGCCTACTCCGATGTCCATCTATCAGAACAAGCATTTGAAAATATTTTTAGACGAGAGCTGACGTTAAAAGGCTTTTGGAATTCATATTCTGCTCCATTTCCAGGGGAAGAATGGACAAAAAGCATCGACTTTATTAATAAGGGACGAATTAAGCTAAAAGAATTAATTTCTCATCGCTTTAAATTGCAAGACACACAGAAAGCGTTTGACATGATGATTAACCGTGAGGAAACGTACGGAAAAGTATTAATACTACCAAATAAGGAGTGAACAAAATGGAAGCAGTAATAAAAGATGCGCCAGGTTATGACAATATGGAATTAAAAACAATTGAAGAACCGGTCGTCCATGGAGATCTCGTTAAAATAAAGGTTGCATATACCGGCATTTGCGGAACCGATATCCATGCCTTTACAGGGGAATACCGAAATTCTAAAACACCTGTCGTGTTAGGGCATGAATTTTCTGGTGTGGTAGTGGAAATAGGGGACAATGTAAAGAATGTAAAGGTTGGAGACCGGGTGACGAGTGAAACAACGTTCACAACATGCGGTGAATGTGAATATTGCTTGGAAAAAGACTATAATCTTTGTTCAAATCGCAAAGGAATTGGAACTCAGGTAAACGGAAGTATGGCGGAATTTGTGCTGTCACGTGAAGAAAGTGTCCATGTGCTATCAGATAAAATCAGCCTTAAAGCCGCTGCGTTAACCGAGCCTCTTGCTTGCTGTGTGCATGCAGGACTTGAAAAAACAATAATCAATCAAGACGACAAGGTTCTTATTTTTGGACCAGGCCCAATCGGCTTGCTGCAATGCCAGGTTGCAAAGGCTCAAGGTGCATTTGTTATTTTAGCAGGAATTACGAAGGATAAAGACCGTTTGGACTTAGCTAAATCATTAGGTGCAGACGTTGTAGTGGACGTGTTGCAGGAGGATTTGCAGGAGGTCGTCATGAAGCATACGAACGGCTACGGCGTTGATAAAGTATTTGAATGCTCAGGGGCCGTTCCAGCCCTTAATCAAGGTCTGCCGCTCGTTAAGAAAAAAGGGACATTTGTGCAGGTAGGTATATTTGCAAATAAAATGAATCCACTTGATCAGGAATCGATCATTCAAAGAGAAATTACTTATATTGGCACACGTTCTCAAAAACCAAGCTCTTGGCATACAGCATTGAAGCTATTAGAAGAACAGAAGATTGATACAGATAAAATGATTACAAAAGTTGTACCTTTGAAAGAGTGGCGTCAGGGCTTTGAGGCTGTAATGGCTGGTAATGAGATTAAGGTCATAATAGAATCGTAGGGATTACTTAATGTTTAAGCTATGAAAAGATTATTGTTGATTGTAATGGAAGACGTGAGACTCTTGCTTAGGATAGATGAGTTAAAGGGAGAAGGCTCCCAGGTCCCCGGGGGAAGCGTATGCCTGAAGCGGAAAGCAACTGACAAATTTGACAGGTTTAATGTTTATAAAAACACTTTGCTGAAATCAGTAAAGTGTTTTTAGCTGCAAATATTATTTTTTCATCACAATGTTGTACAATCGATGATCAATAAATGAGGATGAAAGCGCATACATTTTTTCTGTTTCAGGTGTTACTATTAACTCAAGGAAGAAAAGGAACATTTTCTAAATACAGAAAATGCTATTTTTAAAGCCTAAAAGCAAGCTTTCACTGAGCTGAGAAAACGTGAAGGGAGGAGCAATATGTATCTTGATGAGGCCGTCATCGAGAGGGAAAACAATTTGCAACAGGCCTGCCAGGGAAAGGCTATTCTGTCACAATACCGCATACTGATAGCGAGCATGTAAACAAAAAAAGATCAGTGCGGAAATATTAAAAAACACAATTGACTTTGGAATTTTGGTGAAGTAAGTGACACAATTCCTGTTAAGCTCGTTTTTATGCTGGCGATGGATCAGGCACATTTACAATTAGAGCTTCTTCAAAGGCTGATGCAAATTTTTCAAAACGAAGATACAGTGCAATTCCTCGCTAGTGAAGAAGCTCAAACAAAAATTTAGTAAACAAAAAATTACAGCTATAATCATGAAAAGGGGATATAAACAATGAAAAAACAAATTTTAGTTGCATGTGGCGCTGGGATTGCTACTTCTACAATTGTTAACGGTGCGCTTGAAAAATTATTCAAGGAAAATGGAATTGAGGCAAACCTAGTTCAATGCAAAATCACAGAGGTTCCCGGATATGCAGACACAGCAGATCTGTTAGTTACAACTACAATCGTACAAAAAGAATATCCGTTCCCAGTAATCAACGCTAGATCATTTCTAACAGGAATTGGACAGGAAGAAGTTGAAGCAAAAATTTTGGAAGAGCTAAAAAAATAGACTGATATAATAGCTAACCTTGAATTAATTGTTTTCTATTCATCCTTTATAGATAGTCTTTGCGAGAGGAATGGAGAAAGACACTTGGTTTGGTGACATGGAGAGGGGAATCTGTTTTGGATAGAATGGTTGAATTTTTACAAGCCTTTTTGGCTCTTGGGCCAACGGTTATTTTGCCGGTTGCAATCTTTCTTATCGGTATTGGATTTGGACAAAAACCTGGAAAAGCTTTTCGATCAGGTTTAATCATAGGTGTTGCGTTTGTAGGGATCTTCTTAGTAGTTGATTTACTTGTTAGCAACTTGGGACCGGCTGCAAACGGTATGGTTGACCGCTTTGGAATTGAATTAAATATCATTGATGTTGGATGGCCGGGAGCAGCTGCCATGTCTTGGGCTTCACCAATTGCAGCTTTTATTCTTCCTTTAGCACTGCTAGTAAACGTTATTATGCTAGTGACAAGAACGACAAAAACAATGAACGTAGATATTTGGAATTTCTGGCATTTTACCTTTACAGGGGCAATTGTTTATACTTTATCTGGAAGCATGATTCAAGGTTTAATTGCGGCTGTTCTTTTCCAAATTGCTTGTTTAAAAATTGCGGACTGGACAGCTCCGATGCTGAGAGATTACTTTGATTTACCAGGCATCTCGATTGCAACAGGAAGTACCGTATCCTATGCACCGCTTGGTATCCCGCTTGTTAAACTTCTTCAAAAAGTACCAGTTATAAAGGATTGGAATGCAGATCCAGAAACGATTCAAAAAAGATTGGGTGTTTTTGGTGAATCTATCTTTATGGGGCTATTCCTTGGTGCTGCACTAGGCCTACTCGCAGGCTATTCAGCAGGTGAAGTAATACAAATTGGTATGGCGATGGCAGCGGTTATGGTCTTAATGCCGAGAATGGTAAAAATCTTGATGGAAGGTTTAACCCCTATTTCTGAATCAGCACGTGAATTTTTAAAGAAACGATTTGGAGATCGTGATATTTATATTGGACTTGATGCTGCAGTAGCAATCGGTCACCCATCTGTTATCTCTACAGCGCTGATTTTAGTGCCAATTACAGTAGCTCTTGCAGTCTTCCTTCCTGGAAACAACGTACTTCCATTCGGTGACTTGGCAACCATACCGTTTATTGTGGCATTCATTGTAGGTGCTGCAAGAGGGAATATTGTTCACTCCGTGATTGTTGGTGCAGTACTTATTGCCTTGACGCTGTATATGGCAACAGATCTTGCTATCATTCATACAGAGATGGCAGTTAACGGACAATTCAATATGCCTGAAGGTACCAACCTTGTATCAAGCCTTGACCAAGGCGGAAACTTAATTAACTATGTAATATATAAATTCTTTGCAGTTTTTAATTAATAGCAGATGAGAAATATCGGTTCCGGTGAAAAACTGGAGCCGATCATTCCCGCCATAGAATACGAGAAAGCAGGGTGATCATATGGTAGAAACATTTATAGATTACGCTCTGGGCCCTCACGGAAGATATTTAAGTGAGCTTTATTTGCAATATCAATTTCCAATCAATATGGTTATAGTCGGTTTTGTCATCTATAAGATTTTCTTTGGTAAACGCAGAAAAGAAGAATCTCCTAGCCCGGCAGCTCAAAAATAAAATTTTAGGATTGACAGCTTGCCTGGGCTTATCTCCTATTTAAAACATCCTCTCGTAAAACTCCTTCAGTCCATATTCGTCGTGGGCGCAGGAAATTTGAGAGGATCGGTCCTTAATACGAGAGGATCGGGATGGCGCATCGCTGGGTGCTGATGCTAAAAGCATTTAAGCATGAAGCCCCCCTCAAGATGGGATTTCCCACACGCAAGTGGTTGATCCCTGAAAGGATGTCGCTCGGCACGATAAAAAGAGGCTTGGACATAACTAACCAAAAATAAAAAGGGTTCCAATCATAAAAATAAAATGGTTGGAACCCTTTTTCTATTGATTTATTCGATTATCCGATGTGGCGCTCATAGTGGGGCAATCTAAACAATCTTCACATTCATATACATGGGATGCTCGTGTAAAACCATTGCGATCTGTGCGCCTCGACTCGTAAGAAACGCCAGCTTTTTCCCATTTGGGCACGTAAATGAATCATCTTCTTTAGCTGGCTGAAATTCGTCTTGTTTAAAACGTTTTTTCTTTTCTTTACGATATGTATTGTACGTGATAAGGGGCGTGCGCTTTCGATTATCAAGCACATCCTCATAATTTTCCTCCCTTCCATAACCAGCGTCTGCGACAATATTAGTCTGGGAGTTCAAAGAAAGGGTGCTCAATTTTATCAAGGAATGGGCGCAACGTACGTGTATCAGTTGGATTTGAAAAGATCTCGTAAGCTTGAGCCAGCCACATCATACGTATACTGTCTTTAAGAAGGGCCCCGAGAACATTTTTTTGTTCTCGAA
>NZ_ANNK01000172.1 GCF_000334155.1 Halalkalibacterium ligniniphilum
TTGTCCCAGCCTCACGTACAACAAATCCTTATTCTTCGATGTATACATCGTGTAGCATAAGAATCTGTGTTGGGTGCTGCCATAATCCTTTTACTTCTTCACGTACCCCAAGGAGGAACTCTTGGTGGTGAATGAAAAGCATTGGAGCAAGCTCAACTAGCTTTTCTTGTGCTTCTTTGTATAAAGCAAGACGCTCTGCTTCATCCGTTGTTTGACGAGCTTCTAAAAGAAGTGCATCAAGCTCTTCATCACGTAGGAATGTACGGTTACCTGGCTCACCTACATTATCAGAATGGAATAACGGATACAGGCCGTAGTCAGCATCCCCTGTTACTGTTGTCCAGCCAAGAACGAACATTTCAGAGTTTCCACTTGCTGTTTGCTCGAGGTAAGCACCCCATTCTACTACTTCAACTTCAGCATCAATGCCGATTTCCGCAAGCTGTGCTTGAACGTTTGTCGCAGCATCGATACGCTCACGGTTGTCATTTGTAGAGATCGTTGTTGAGAAGCCATCTGGATAGCCCGCTTCTGCAAGCAATTCTTTCGCACGTTCAACATTGTACTCAAGACCTTCTACAGACTCATCATAACCGAAAACATTCGGTGCGATCGGGCCAATGGCAGGAATACCTGCACCATCAAAAGTACCTTGGATAATTTGATCTTTGTCAATCGCCATTGAGATTGCTTGACGTACACGAACGTCATTGAATGGCTCTTTATCCATGTTAAAACCAATGTAAGAAACAGCAACAGATTGCTGGTGGTTAACATATAAGCCTTCTGTGTTTTCAACACGAGAAACATCAGATGGGCTTAGTGGGTCAGAAATGTGTGAATCTCCTGTTTCAAGCTCAGCAATACGTGTTAAATCTTCAGGAACAACCTTGAACGTTACAGAGTCAAGCTTCGCAGGCTCTCCCCAGTAATCAGGGTTGTTGACAAGACGTACATATTGTCCAGAAGCCCACTCGTCAAATTTGAAGTAACCAGTACCTACTGGGTTGCTACTAATGACAGAACCTGGCTCTTCACCAGCTTCCATTGCTGCATAGTCTTCTTCAATTGATTGAGGAGAAATCATTCCACCACCATTATGAGCAAGGTGCGCTGGAAGTGGTGCGAAAGGATATTCAGTATGGAAACGTACTGTTGTTGGATCAACCACTTCAACTTCCGTAATCATGTTAAATAAGAAAGAACGCGGTGAAGCAACTTCAGGATCAAGAATACGATCAATGTTTGCTTTTACAGCATCAGCATTGAATTCCGTCCCATCATGAAACTTAATTCCTTCACGAAGCTTAAATTCCCAAGTTGTTTCATCAATTGGTTCCCAGCTTTCAGCTAACCCCGGTTGAAGCTCTAGGTTTTCATCTTGCCATACAAGCTGCTCGTAGATGTTTGAAGCAATGTTAGTTGAAGGCGTGTCATTTGAACCATGCGGATCAAGCGAAACCGCTTCTGATAGCGTTGCAATGACTAGGTCACCACCGCTACCTTCTCCATTTGTTGCTTGCTCTTCATCTGCATCTTCTGCAGGAGCACTGTCGCCATCAGGCTCACTTGCACAGGCCGCAAGAACAACACTTAGCATGAGTGCAAGCATCATTAATAAAAGTGAATTTTTTGACACTTTCATCAATTTAACCCCCCTGTTTTATATCAAATTTGATTTACTAAAATCATATAATACTATAACGTATGCATTACAAAAAAACAAGAAACTTTATAAGATTTTTACACTTTCCCGCTTTAATATGCGGACGTACACTAGAGGCGGTCAAATGTCCACGGAATCTGGCAGTTTTTTTATTTTTACTAATAATCGAAAAGATGCAACACTTTTTATTATTCTTCCAAAACATTATTTAACATTGTAAAAATCTAAGGACGTGGTATAATCAACGGTTGTAATATAACAATAAATTTTGACAAAATTTAAATCATTTTGAGAAAGGGTGTCGTGAAGATGAGCGAACAGACGGTCAATAATGCCGCTACGTCGAGCCTGCCACCAAATCCTCGCATTCAGAGTTGGAAAAACTTCTATAGAAAGATCAAAAAAAATAAAGCAGCAATGGTTGGTGGGTTTCTCATTGTCTTCTTTATTATTGTTGCTTTAATCGGCCCTTACTTTACGCCGTACCAACCAAACGTTCAAAACGTAATGAACAAGTTAGCTGGCCCTTCGGCAGAGCACTGGTTTGGAACGGATCATCATGGTCGTGATATTTTTAGTCGAATTATTCACGGTATGTCAATTACGTTGTATGTTGGCTTTTTCTCAGTCTTTATCGGAGCCACTTTAGGCACCTTGATCGGGATTATTTCCGGTTATTATGGAAAACGTGTAGATGCGATTATTATGCGCTGCATGGATGTTCTACTCGCTTTCCCTGGTATTCTACTAGCACTAGCAATTGTTAGTGTTCTAGGTGCAAGCTTAAATAATGTCATCATTGCGGTCGGTATTTTCTCCCTGCCCGTTTTTGCAAGGATCGTTCGTGGATCAACTCTTGCTGTGCGAAAACTTGAATATATTGACGCCATTAAAGCGTTAGGAGCCAGTGATGCTCGTATTATCTTTAAGCATATTCTTCCAAACGTAACATCACCACTTATTGTTCAAGCAACATTAAGTATTGCAACATCGATATTAACAGCAAGTGCGTTGTCATTCCTTGGACTTGGGGCCCAGCCACCAACACCAGAATGGGGGGCCATGCTAAGTGATGGACGTAATTATATGTATGACGCTCCACATGTCGCATTATTCCCAGGTCTGGCGATTGTGATCGTCGTTCTCGCTTTTAATTTATTTGGAGACGGATTGAGAGATGCACTTGATCCGAAGATGAAAAACTAGAAAAGGGGTGCAGCACATTGTTTACTTTTATTGTAAGACGTCTACTTCAGACGATTCCAGTTATAATAGGTGTTACCATTATTACGTTTGGCTTAATGCACCTCATTCCTGGTGATCCAGCACAAATTATGGCCGGTGAGAGTGCACCCGAACAACAAGTGGAGCAAATTCGAGAACGTCTCGGTTTAAATGACCCGGTTTATGTCCAATACGGCCGATATATGGCAAACCTAGTCCAAGGTGATTTAGGAACATCTGTACGTAGCGGACGTGACGTGTCAGAAGAAATTTCATCACGAATATGGGTAACAGTAGAACTTGCTTTTTATGGAACGGTTTTAAGTGTCTTTTTCGGTTTAATTGCAGGGATCATTTCAGCAACAAAACGCTACTCCTTTGCAGATGTTTCCTTAATGGTCATCGCTTTATTTGGTCTTTCCATGCCGAATTTTTGGCTAGGATTGATGCTCATTCAGTGGTTTGCCATAGGGGTAGATTTGCCTAGCTGGGTACCATTCTTTGAGAATACAAGGTGGTTTGCACCATCTGGATGGGGAGAGTTCCGTCAGATTGTTCTTCCAGTCATTACACTTGGTACGGCGGGAGCAGCAATTGTCGCCCGGATGACTCGCTCTAGTATGCTAGATGTCATTGGTCAAGACTACATTCGTACGGCTCGTGCGAAAGGAGTAAAAGAGCGCGTAATCGTTTATCGACATGCGTTAAAAAACGCGTTAATCCCAGTTGTTACTGTTGTTGGTTTACAATTTGGTGCCCTCCTTGGTGGTGCCGTCCTAACGGAGACTGTCTTTGCTATCAATGGATTAGGGCGTTTAATCATTGATGCCATCCGTACGCGAGACTTTCCAATGGTTCAAGGGACTGTTTTAGTGATTTCTTTATTGTTTGTCCTAGTAAACTTACTTGTAGACATTGCGTACCGTTTCTTAAACAAACGAATTGATATAGATTGATAAGTAGATAGATAGGCAACAGCAAGCCTAAGAGATTCAAAGGTTTCATGTTTCAACGGAAGCCTTGCCATCTCCCCTTTTGCTGAATTTGATTTTAGCTAAGAAAGGTGTGAAACCTTGTGACGACCAAAATTGAAGCAAATGAAACGCTTTTAGAAGTACGTGACCTTCGAACATCGTTTTTCACAGATGCCTTGGAGGTCAAAGCGGTAGATGGTGTCACCTTTTCCGTACCGAAAGGGAAAACACTTGGAATTGTTGGGGAATCTGGTTCAGGTAAAAGTATTACCTCGCTTTCCATTCTCCGCTTAATCCAAGAGCCTGGGAAAATTATTGGCGGTGAAATGATCTTTAAAGGTGAAAACCTTGTCGATAAAAGCGAAGCAAAAATGCGCAAAATTCGCGGAAACGAAATTTCAATGATTTTCCAAGAACCGATGACATCTTTAAATCCAACATATACGGTTGGCCAACAAATTAGTGAGTCTTTTAAAATTCACGAGGGTCTTGGAAAAAAAGAAGCACTAAATCGCTCCATTGAGATGTTAAAGCTCGTTGGAATCCCATCACCGGAAAAACGCGTTCATCAATATCCACATGAGCTTTCTGGTGGGATGCGTCAACGTGTCATGATTGCGATGGCACTTGCCTGTAATCCAGAGCTTCTTATTGCGGATGAACCAACAACCGCACTTGATGTGACGATTCAAGCTCAAATTTTAGAGCTTATGAAGGATTTACAAAACCGTCTCGGCATGTCGATTATTATGATCACCCACGATCTTGGTGTTGTTGCTGAGACCTGTGATTACGTAGCAGTTATGTACTGTGGGAAAGTCGTCGAATATGCAGATGTGAAGACGTTATTTAAAAATCCTCGTCATCCATATACCGTTGGTCTCTTAAACTCCTTACCACGTCATGACCAAGATACAGAGGACGAAGAGCTTTATGTTATTAAAGGCTCTGTACCAAACCCTGCTGAGTTACCAAAAGGCTGCCGTTTTGCCCCTCGCTGCCCGTTTGCTAGCGAGATTTGTAAGGAACGTCTCCCTGACTTAGAGCAGGACGAACTAGGAAACCAAATTCGCTGTTGGATTTACTCAGACGAGTGGGACGGCGATCCGGAGGTGAACGTTCATGCAGAAAGAACTTCTTAAAGTCAATAACCTTAAGCAGTATTTCCCAATTAAAGGGGGTATGCTTGGTCGTACAGTTAATCATGTAAAAGCAGTTGACGGTGTTAGCTTTACCATTTATGAAGGTGAAACCGTTAGTATCGTAGGGGAATCTGGATGTGGGAAGTCTACAACTGGTCGTGCGATTCTTCGTTTAGATGAACCAACTGCTGGTGAAATTCAGTTTGACGGTGAAGACCTTTTATCTTTGAACAAAACTCAAATGCGTAAGAAACGGAAAGATTTACAAATTATTTTCCAGGACCCTTATGCATCGATTAATCCACGTCAAACCGTTCGTCAAGTGCTTGAGGAAGCAATGGACATTCAAAACGTTATTCCAAAAGCACAGCGTGGAGAAAAAGTACGTGAATTGATGGATACGGTTGGCCTTGGTGCTCACCAGGCGGATCGTTTTCCTCACGAATTTAGTGGCGGTCAACGTCAACGGATTGGGATTGCCCGCGCTCTTTCCGTTAATCCAAAGCTGATTATTTGTGATGAAGCCGTTTCTGCATTAGACGTATCGATTCAAGCCCAGGTTATTAATCTTTTGAAAAAGCTTCAACGCGAATTTAAACTAACATACTTGTTTATTTCCCATGACCTTGGTGTCGTCCGTCATATCTCTGATCGCGTGATCGTGATGTATCTCGGTAAAATTGTTGAAATTGCTGACAAAAAGTCGCTTTTCGAAAACCCACAGCATCCTTATACAAAAGCACTTCTATCTGCGATCCCTATTCCGGATCCAGAAATTAAAAAAGAGCGGATCATTCTTAAAGGTGACGTTCCATCCCCAATCGACCCACCAACAGGCTGCCGCTTCCATACACGTTGTCCGTTTGCAACTGAAAAATGTAAAACCGACACGCCTGAGCTTCGTTCAACCGATTACATGCAAGACAGCCACATGGCTGCATGTCACTACATGGAAGAAATTCAATCAGGTGAACGTCAGCCAAATCAATAAAAATTGAATGAGCGCTTCTAGCTGAGCTAGAAGCTTTTTTTTTTGAGTGCCGGTCGATTAAAACAAAAAAATGAGCGGCACCGTATCGTATCAAGTGGTGCCACTCATTTTGACATTATCCGATTTTTTCTACATTTCCCATGTATGGACGAAGCACTTCAGGTATAACAATGGAACCATCTTCTTGCTGGTAGTTTTCAAGAACTGCAGCGACTGTACGGCCAATCGCAAGACCTGAACCATTTAATGTATGAACAAATTCTGCCTTCCCTTTTGGCTCACGACGAAACTTAATGTTCGCTCTACGAGCCTGGAAGTCTTCAAAGTTACTGCATGAAGAGATTTCACGGTATGACTCATAGCTTGGAATCCAAACCTCAATGTCGTATTTCTTTGCAGCTGTGAAGCCTAAATCAGCCGTACACATGCTCATGACGCGGTACGGAAGCTTTAAGAGCTGTAACACCTTCTCTGCATGTCCCGTTAGCTTCTCAAGCTCGTCATACGAATCCTCAGGCTTTACAAAACGAACAAGCTCAACCTTGTTAAATTGATGCTGACGAATTAAGCCTCTCGTATCACGGCCAGCAGAACCTGCTTCTGAACGGAAGTTTGTACTAAATGCGGTATAAGCGATCGGCAGCTGGTCGATTGAAAGAATTTCATCACGATGTAAATTGGTCACTGGCACTTCAGCCGTTGGTACTAAAAAGTAGTCTGCTTCTCGAATTTTAAATGCATCTTCCTCAAATTTAGGAAGCTGACCGGTTCCAATCATACTTGCACGGTTCACCATATACGGAGGCAAGACCTCTTCATAGCCATGTTCATTTTGATGAAGGTCCATCATAAAATTGATAAGAGCACGCTCTAGACGAGCACCTAGACCTTTATAAAAGACAAAACGGCTTCCAGTCACTTTTGA
>NZ_ANNK01000173.1 GCF_000334155.1 Halalkalibacterium ligniniphilum
TCGTTCAACCGATTACATGCAAGACAGCCACATGGCTGCATGTCACTACATGGAAGAAATTCAATCAGGTGAACGTCAGCCAAATCAATAAAAATTGAATGAGCGCTTCTAGCTGAGCTAGAAGCTTTTTTTTTTGAGTGCCGGTCGATTAAAACAAAAAAATGAGCGGCACCGTATCGTATCAAGTGGTGCCACTCATTTTGACATTATCCGATTTTTTCTACATTTCCCATGTATGGACGAAGCACTTCAGGTATAACAATGGAACCATCTTCTTGCTGGTAGTTTTCAAGAACTGCAGCGACTGTACGGCCAATCGCAAGACCTGAACCATTTAATGTATGAACAAATTCTGCCTTCCCTTTTGGCTCACGACGAAACTTAATGTTCGCTCTACGAGCCTGGAAGTCTTCAAAGTTACTGCATGAAGAGATTTCACGGTATGACTCATAGCTTGGAATCCAAACCTCAATGTCGTATTTCTTTGCAGCTGTGAAGCCTAAATCAGCCGTACACATGCTCATGACGCGGTACGGAAGCTTTAAGAGCTGTAACACCTTCTCTGCATGTCCCGTTAGCTTCTCAAGCTCGTCATACGAATCCTCAGGCTTTACAAAACGAACAAGCTCAACCTTGTTAAATTGATGCTGACGAATTAAGCCTCTCGTATCACGGCCAGCAGAACCTGCTTCTGAACGGAAGTTTGTACTAAATGCGGTATAAGCGATCGGCAGCTGGTCGATTGAAAGAATTTCATCACGATGTAAATTGGTCACTGGCACTTCAGCCGTTGGTACTAAAAAGTAGTCTGCTTCTCGAATTTTAAATGCATCTTCCTCAAATTTAGGAAGCTGACCGGTTCCAATCATACTTGCACGGTTCACCATATACGGAGGCAAGACCTCTTCATAGCCATGTTCATTTTGATGAAGGTCCATCATAAAATTGATAAGAGCACGCTCTAGACGAGCACCTAGACCTTTATAAAAGACAAAACGGCTTCCAGTCACTTTTGACGCTCGTTCAAAATCTAATATGCCGAGTTCTGTTGCAAGGTCCCAATGTGGCTTTGCTTCAAATTCAAAGCTTGGAACTTCCCCCCATGTCCGGACTTCCACATTATCGTCCTCTGTTTCTCCTACAGGCACACTTTCATGAGGGACATTCGGAATAGTTAATAGTAGTTCTTCAAGGTCCTGGTCAATGGTACGTAGCTCCTCATCCAATTGCTTAATTTTATCGGAAACCTCACGCATTTCGATAATGAGCTGATCTGCATCCTGTTTTTCCCGTTTACGCGTTGCCACCTCTTGTGACACTTGATTTCGACGACTTTTTAATTCTTCAACCTCTACGATGACTGAACGGCGCTTCTCATCAAGGTCGCCAAAGCGATCCAAGCCGGAAATATCTTCTCCACGTGTTGCAAGCTTCTCTTTAATATGGTCAAAATTGTTTCGTAATCGTTTTACATCTAGCATCCAAATACCTCCTTAAAAAAATGTTCTTTACGATACAAAAAGATAAACAAAACTTGACTTTTCGCCAAGCCCTTACTAGCGAAAGCCTTAATTGCAGATATACTTGGGCCCTCACATTTTTAACTACGTCGAAAAACTTGTATGTTAAAAAATTTATACTTTTTAACGTACAAAAAAGCTCCCATCCCATAAAAGGGACGAGAGCACCCGCGTTGCCACCCTTGTTGCTTGCTACATAAGTAACACGCCACTTAAAACGAATAACGACCGTTCAGCCGGAAGCACGTACTTAACGTTCAGTGCTTCACTCAAGGATGGATTCCTACATGTTGCTTGACCGGTTTACACCAACCACCGGCTCTCTGCGCAAGCATTCATCTAGTACTAGTTCCTCTCAACGCTTTCAATTATGAGACACGCTCAGCTTTTGCATCCTTCACCATTTGAGCAAAATATTGGTGGAAGCGATGGTCATCCGTTAATTCTGGATGGAACGAGCATGCTAAAAAGTTCCCTTGTCTTGCGGCAACAATTTCATCATTAAACTTCGATAAGACATCAACTTCAGCACCTACCTCAACAATGAGAGGGGCACGAATAAAGACCGCACGGACGTCTTCTCCAACTCCTTCAACCATCAAATCGGTTTCAAAGCTTTCGCGCTGACGTCCAAACGCATTACGTTGAACCGTCATGTCGATAAGCTCTAAATGACCTTGTTTTCGATCAACAACTTTTGTTGCCATTAGAATAAGCCCTGCACATGTGCCAAAAATCGGTTTTCCAGACGCTGCAAATTGTTTTAATGGTTCAAAGAAACCATATTTATCAATCAATCTGCGCATGGTTGTGCTTTCTCCGCCTGGAAGGACCAATCCATCTAAATCATCGAGCTGCTCAACCTTTTTCACAGCAATTACTTCCGTTTCCGGACTTTCAAGGCATTTCACGTGCTCACGAACGGCCCCTTGTAATGCTAAAACGCCAATCTTCACCATTATCCTCAAGCTTCCTTTCTACTTACCAACCGCGCTCTTGCATGCGCTCTGTAGGCTCAAGCGTTGAGATTTCAATTCCTTTCATCGCTGTTCCAAGTCCTTTTGAAAGCTCAGCAATTAGCGCATAATCTTCGTAATGTGTCGTTGCCTCAACAATCGCACGAGCAAACTTTTCTGGTTTCTCAGACTTAAAAATACCAGAGCCGACGAATACACCGTCTGCACCTAACTGCATCATAAGTGCAGCATCTGCTGGTGTTGCAACCCCACCTGCAGCAAAGTTTACGACAGGAAGCTTTCCTGTTTCTTTTATTTCAAGAAGCAGTTCATAGGATGCACCAATATTTTTTGCTTCAGTCATAAGCTCATCCGTAGACATGGACGCAACTTTACGAATTTGTGCTTGCATCATTCTCATATGACGTACAGCTTCAACAATGTTTCCTGTTCCAGGCTCACCTTTTGTACGGATCATTGATGCTCCTTCACCAATACGACGAGCAGCTTCTCCTAGATCACGCGCACCACAAACGAATGGAACGGTAAAGTCACGCTTGTACAAATGATACACTTCATCTGCTGGAGTTAATACTTCACTCTCGTCAATATAATCCACACCCATTGCCTCAAGGACGCGTGCTTCAACAACGTGACCAATACGGCATTTTGCCATTACTGGAATCGATACTGCTTTCATAACCTCTTCTACAATTGTAGGGTCAGCCATACGTGCAACGCCGCCTGCTGCGCGAATATCAGCTGGTACACGCTCTAGTGCCATAACAGCTACAGCACCTGCTTCTTCCGCAATTTTTGCTTGTTCAGCATTAATGACGTCCATAATCACGCCACCTTTTTGCATTTCCGCCATACCACGCTTAACGCGGTCAGTCCCTGTATCTACCATGTGTAATTCCTCCTATACCGATCATCTTAGTTGACGAATACTTATTATCATGTTCTTAGATTATCGTAAATTTCAGTTTTTATTGTAGCATGAAACGGGCTAAGCGCAAACCCCAAGCCCGTTTCCCTGTTATTCTTTTTATGCAAACCAGCCTTTGACTGTATCCGCCACAGACGTCCAAATACCAGAGAAGAAACCACCAATTGAACGCATCGTCATGGAAAACCAGCCCGCACGCTCAACTGCAGCATCTGTGACCACTGCCACTTCATCGTGTTGATTGGCAAAAAGGAATTCTTCTTCTCCTTCACCAGTATAGGTGAGTACAACCTTTCCAACCTCATGTCCAGCTTCAAAAGGCGCCTCTAATGCACCATCTTCATCTAACTTACTTTCATCGAGGGTTAATGTTGGTTCATACAGCTCTTCTTCACCCTTCTTCACAACGGTCGATAGTGATTCAGCCGTAGAAATGGAAACTTCACGTTCTTTCCCTGCAGAAACGACCAGTGTATCTTCTCCTTCTGACTGATGCCCAGCAGGAAGGATTTCCGCATGCTCAAAATTATTAAATCCATAGTCTAACAGCTTTCTCGTTTCGTTAAAGCGCGCTTCCCTTGAATCGGTACGCATCACAACAGAGATAAGGCGTAAATCATCTCGCTTTGCCGTTCCAGTAAAGGCGTTTCCTGCATCTTGAGTATAACCGGTTTTTAAGCCATCAATTCCTTCATAATCAAATTGAGGACGAATATCTGGCAACATCCAGTTCCAATTCTCCATCGTAATCGTTTCATCAGATCCTGGTCCTGCTACAAACTCTTTCATCGGAATACTTGCTGTTTCAAGAACTTCAGGATAGTCTCTTAGTAAGCTGTAGGCAAGCTTCGCTGTTGCACGAGCCGACATCATATTTTCTTCATTAGGGTCCGTGCCCTCAGGGTGATTTCCTGATAAATCACGATTGTTCAATCCCGTTGAATTAACAAATTTATAGTCTTCAAGTCCAAGCTCAGCAGCCTTGTCGTTCATCATCTGTACAAAAGCCGTTTCTGAACCAGCAATTAGCTCAGCAAGTGCAATGGTCGACGCATTTGCTGAATAAATCGCAACAGATTCATAGAGTTGTCTTACCGTATACGTCTCATCTTGGCGAAGAGGGACATTGGAAAGGGAAATTTGAAGAGAGAGAGACCGAACAAAATCACTAATTGGTACTTGTTGATCCCATTGGATTCGTCCTTCGTCAATCGCTTCTAAAATCAAGTATTCACTCATCATTTTCGTCATACTTGCTGTCGGTAAAATCGCATCAATGTTCTTTTGATACAAAATTTTTCCTGAATCTGCTTCTACAAGAATCGCAGATTCAGCCTCTAAATCTAGGGCTGCTTCAGCCGTCGATGGTTGAATCATCAAAGTAGATACAAGCACAACGGCCATTAAGGCTAAAAACATCCGTTTCACTGCTAGCTGTTTCACTTACGATTACACCTCCAGAACTTGTCACACAGAGGCTATTTTAACACAAGCACACATAAAAAAATAGATAGGGAAGGCCCTATCTATTTAACGAAAAATGTCTTTTTTATTTATAGAGAGTAGTTTGGTGCTTCTTTCGTAATTTGAACATCGTGTGGGTGACTCTCGCGTAAACCTGCTCCTGTAATCTTAATAAATTGAGCATCGCTTCTTAGTCGTTCTAAAGTCTCGGTACCACAGTAACCCATTCCTGCGCGCAATCCCCCAACCAGCTGGTGAATCGTGTCATTTAATGGGCCTTTATAAGCAATTCGACCTTCAATACCTTCTGGGACAAGCTTCTGATTATTTTCTTGGAAATAACGGTCTTTACTTCCTTTTTCCATTGCAGCGAGTGATCCCATACCACGGTATACTTTAAACTGACGGCCTTGATAGATTTCTCGCTCACCAGGACTTTCACTTACACCTGCAAGTAGGCTACCTAGCATAACAGCGTGTGCGCCCGCTGCAAGAGCTTTTGTAATGTCCCCTGAGTATTTTATCCCGCCGTCTGCAATAATCGGTACACCGTGCTTCTGAGCCTCTGTAGCACAATCATAAATGGCAGTGATTTGTGGAACGCCAATCCCTGCTACCACACGTGTGGTACAGATAGATCCAGGGCCAATACCAACTTTCACAATGTTCGCTCCCGCTTCAATTAAATCACGAGTGGCTTCTGCAGTTGCAACATTTCCAGCAATGATGTTCAAATCTGGATACGCTTTGCGAACGGCTTTTACTTTTTCAAGAACACCTTTTGAATGACCGTGGGCAGTGTCAATGACAATGACATCAACCCCTGCTTCTACAAGTGCTGCAATCCGTGCATCGGCATCTGCAGAAACCCCCACCGCAGCACCAACAATCAATCGACCTTGTGCGTCTTTTGCAGAGTTTGGAAATTCGATAACCTTTTCAATATCTTTGATTGTAATAAGGCCTTTTAATACACCGTCATCATCAACGAGGGGCAATTTTTCAATTTTATATTTTTGTAAAATCTTTTCAGCTTCTTGAAGGGTTGTGCCGACAGCTGCTGTAACAAGGTTTTCTTTCGTCATCACATCATCAATTTTAATTGAATAATCTTCAATAAAACGTAAATCGCGATTTGTTAAGATCCCAACAAGCTTCTGTTCCTCATCAACAATCGGAACACCAGAAATTCTGTATTTCCCCATTAAGTGCTCAGCATCAAACACTTGGCGATCTGGTGTTAAAAAGAATGGGTTGGTAATTACACCACTTTCAGAACGCTTTACTCGGTCCACTTGTTCAGCTTGCTCTTCAATGGACATGTTCTTATGGATAATTCCAAGGCCCCCTTCTCTAGCCATTGCAATTGCCATTTTTGCTTCAGTTACTGTATCCATACCAGCACTCAGAATCGGAACATTCAATTGCAGCGTTTCAGCAAGCTTTGTTTTTACAGAGACATCTCTTGGCAATACTTCAGATTTAGCAGGGACAAGCAACACATCATCGAAGGTAAGACCTTCCTTTTGAAATTTATTTTCCCACACGCTGATCCTTCCTCTCCACATGGTTTTCCTGAAAATATTATTAGTAGCTTAACAAGTGGGTAAACTACTGTCAAGAATCGATAGAATGTTTGATTTTTCTAAATAGAAAGACGAAAGATAGGGGGCTTCTCATGGGGTCAAATGCTTGGGAGCCATTGCTTCCTTTTTTCTCTGTTACTTATACTCGGCGTTACTTGGCAAATAAGTATGAACGTGCAGAGCTGTTCCAGGCAAATACAAAAAGTTATCAAACCTGTTACTCGTTTATCTACCATCTTCAACATGGGAAACTTTTCATAGAACAAGCAGAGAAAGCACCTTATGAATTGAGGCCAATTTTACTTTTTTATGGACTGGTGCAATTAATAAAAGCTTGTGTCCTCACAAAAGATCCGCAGTATCCAGAAACCTCCCAAGTACTTGCTCACGGGGTTTCAACACGAAAACGAAAAAAATCAGGCTATCGTTTCCTTGAAGATGAAGTAAAAACGCAACGGAATGGACTATTTTCTCATCTTCTCGACAAATTGTTTCACATGAAACAATTGGAAGGTGAAAAATTTTGTATGGAGCAGTTGCTTTTACAATTGCCTGAATTATATCCTACCATTCAAACTGTAAAAAACAAAGAATATGCTCACAAATGTTATTACAAGCAGGGGAATTTATACATTCCAGCGTCCTTGCTAGATGATTTTCATATGACAATTAAGGGATTGGAGCACTTTCTCTCTTTACACAATCCTCTTTGGTTAGACGTAAATGGAAAGATTGAGCTTGAAAAGAATTGGCTGAGAGTACCTGTGTCACATTCCTTTTCTCCCTATCATTGCTTTCCGTTTCTCTATGAATCAAAAACAACTGGATTGCTGCTTCGAAACCGGGATAAGCTACTCAAACTCCCCTCTATTGCCGTGCACTATTTACTGCTCTACAATTTGAGCATGATTTGTCGCTATGAAACAGAATGGTGGGGAGAACTGTTTCATACCTTTGATGGAGGAGATTTGCCAATTATCCTTCAACTTTTAGATTCCAGCAGCGAGGCAATCCCAAATCGAATTTGCTTGTATTTACAGGAAGGTTGTTGATGAGAAACGCATCCTTCCTTACTTTTGATGTGAGCAAGAGCACTTGTTCTTTTCTTCATTCACTACTCGATTTCCTTCCCTTTTCCTTTTCTGCGCACTAAAAAAAGCACAACCCTATCGGATTGTGCTTTATCGCTTGGCAACGTCCTACTCTTGCAGGGGGAAGCCCCCAACTACCATCGGCGCTGAAGAGCTTAACG
>NZ_ANNK01000174.1 GCF_000334155.1 Halalkalibacterium ligniniphilum
AACTGCAGTCATTTGGTTAAGTTATGAAGGGCGCACGGTGAATGCCTTGGCACTAGGAGCCGAAGAAGGACGCGACGAACGGCGAAACGCCTCGGGGAGCTGTAAGTAAGCTTTGATCCGAGGATATCCGAATGGGGGAACCCACCATCCGTAATGGGATGGTACCCATACCTGAATCCATAGGGTATGAGGAGGCAGACCTGGGGAACTGAAACATCTAAGTACCCAGAGGAAGAGAAAGCAAATGCGATTTCCTGAGTAGCGGCGAGCGAAACGGAAACAGCCCAAACCAAGAGGCTTGCCTCTTGGGGTTGTAGGACACTCTATACGGAGTAAGAAAGAAATGGAGTAGGCGAAGCGGTCTGGAAAGGCCCGTCAGAGAGGGTAACAACCCCGTAGCCGAAACTTCGTTTCCTCCAGAGTGGATCCTGAGTACGGCGGGACACGTGAAACCCCGTCGGAATCCGGGAGGACCATCTCCCAAGGCTAAATACTCCCTAGTGACCGATAGTGAACCAGTACCGTGAGGGAAAGGTGAAAAGCACCCCGGGAGGGGAGTGAAAGAGATCCTGAAACCGTGTGCCTACAACTAGTTGGAGCCCGTTAAGGGGTGACAGCGTGCCTTTTGTAGAATGAACCGGCGAGTTACGATGTCGTGCAAGGTTAAGCTGAAGAGGCGGAGCCGTAGCGAAAGCGAGTCTGAATAGGGCGAATGAAGTACGCCGTCGTAGACCCGAAACCGTGTGATCTACCCATGTCCAGGGTGAAGTTCAGGTAACACTGAATGGAGGCCCGAACCCACGCATGTTGAAAAATGCGGGGATGAGGTGTGGGTAGGGGTGAAATGCCAATCGAACTCGGAGATAGCTGGTTCTCCCCGAAATAGCTTTAGGGCTAGCCTCGAGGGAAGAGTCTTGGAGGTAGAGCACTGATTGGACTAGGGGTCCCCACAGGATTACCGAATTCAGTCAAACTCCGAATGCCAAAGACTTATCCTCGGGAGTCAGACTGCGAGTGCTAAGATCCGTAGTCAAGAGGGAAACAGCCCAGACCATCAGCTAAGGTCCCAAAGTATACGTTAAGTGGAAAAGGATGTGGAGTTGCCCAGACAACCAGGATGTTGGCTTAGAAGCAGCCACCATTTAAAGAGTGCGTAATAGCTCACTGGTCGAGTGACTCTGCGCCGAAAATGTACCGGGGCTAAACGTATCACCGAAGCTATGGATTGACACCATAAGGTGTCAGTGGTAGGGGAGCGTTCAAAGGGCTGTGAAGCTAGACCGTAAGGACTGGTGGAGCGCTTTGAAGTGAGAATGCCGGTATGAGTAGCGAAAAGAGGGGTGAGAATCCCCTCCGTCGAAAGCCCAAGGTTTCCTGAGGAAGGCTCGTCCGCTCAGGGTCAGTCGGGACCTAAGCCGAGGCCGAAAGGCGTAGGCGATGGACAACAGGTTGAAATTCCTGTACCACCTCCTCACCGTTTGAGTAATGGGGGGACGCAGAAAGGTAGGGTAAGCGCGCTGATGGATATGCGCGTCCAAGCAATAAGGCTGAGAAGTAGGCAAATCCGCTTCTCGCAAAGGCTGAGTTGTGATGGCGAGGGAAATCATAGTACCGAAGTTCCTGATCCTACACTGCCAAGAAAAGCCTCTAGCGAGGTGAGAGGTGCCCGTACCGCAAACCGACACAGGTAGGCGAGAAGAGAATTCTAAGACGCTCGGGAGAACTCTCGTTAAGGAACTCGGCAAAATGACCCCGTAACTTCGGGAGAAGGGGTGCTCTCTAGGGTGAATAGCCCCGGAGAGCCGCAGTGAAAGGATCCAAGCGACTGTTTAGCAAAAACACAGGTCTCTGCGAAGCCGCAAGGCGAAGTATAGGGGCTGACACCTGCCCGGTGCTGGAAGGTTAAGAGGAGGGGTTATCCCTTCGGGAGAAGCTCTGAATTGAAGCCCCAGTAAACGGCGGCCGTAACTATAACGGTCCTAAGGTAGCGAAATTCCTTGTCGGGTAAGTTCCGACCCGCACGAATGGTGTAACGACTTGGATACTGTCTCAACGAGAGACCCGGTGAAATTATAGTACCTGTGAAGATGCAGGTTACCCGCGACAGGACGGAAAGACCCCATGGAGCTTTACTGTAGCTTGATATTGGATTTTGGTACCGTTTGTACAGGATAGGTAGGAGCCTTGGAAGCCGGAGCGCTAGCTTCGGTGGAGGCGTCGGTGGGATACTACCCTGACGGTATTGACATTCTAACCTCGGACCGTGATCCGGTTCAGGGACAGTGTCAGGTGGGCAGTTTGACTGGGGCGGTCGCCTCCTAAACAGTAACGGAGGCGCCCAAAGGTTCCCTCAGAATGGTTGGAAATCATTCGTAGAGTGCAAAGGCAAAAGGGAGCTTGACTGCGAGACCTACAAGTCGAGCAGGGACGAAAGTCGGGCTTAGTGATCCGGTGGTTCCGCATGGAAGGGCCATCGCTCAACGGATAAAAGCTACCCTGGGGATAACAGGCTTATCTCCCCCAAGAGTCCACATCGACGGGGAGGTTTGGCACCTCGATGTCGGCTCATCGCATCCTGGGGCTGAAGTAGGTCCCAAGGGTTGGGCTGTTCGCCCATTAAAGCGGTACGCGAGCTGGGTTCAGAACGTCGTGAGACAGTTCGGTCCCTATCCGTCGCGGGCGCAGGAAATTTGAGAGGAGCTGTCCTTAGTACGAGAGGACCGGGATGGACACACCGCTGGTGTACCAGTTGTTCCGCCAGGAGCATCGCTGGGTAGCTACGTGTGGACGGGATAAGTGCTGAAAGCATCTAAGCATGAAGCCCCCCTCAAGATGAGATTTCCCATGGAGTTAATCCAGTAAGACCCCTTAGAGATGATGAGGTTGATAGGTCTGGTGTGGAAGCGTGGTGACACGTGAAGCTGACAGATACTAATCGGTCGAGGACTTATCCAAAAACAATTCTTGAACGTT
>NZ_ANNK01000175.1 GCF_000334155.1 Halalkalibacterium ligniniphilum
TTGATAAAAATGAACACTTTCTGCTAATTAACCTCCAATCAGTTAAAATCAAGAAGTATGAATATGACTGATGTACTGGAGGATCGGGAAGGTGTTGAAATTAGAAGTGATTGTAGAAGTTCATCAATTGAAACAACAGGGATTTAAAGTTGCAGCTATTGCAAGAAAATGCAATTTATCCAGAACAACTGTTTATGAATATCTAGAAAAAGATTTTGAGGAAGCTTATAGGTGGGTGGATGACTTAAAGACAAGAAAAAGAAAACTTGATCCTTTCGAGGATCAAATTTTAGGCTGGCTAAAAGATCATCCAGATTTATCTGCCTCACAAATCTCTGATTGGTTAGAGGAACGTTGTTCGTTCACTGACATAGGTGATAGTACGGTTCGTACATATGTTAGGGAACTTCGGGAGAAGTATCATATACCTAAAACCGTCACATTTAGAAGTTATGAAGCAATAGAAGAATTACCAAAAGGAAAACAAATGCAAGTAGATTTTGGAGAATTAAAGATTAGGACATTTGAAGGGAAATGGATAAAAATATATGTAATTGCCTTTGTACTTTCTCACTCACGTTATAAATATGCGGAGTGGCAAGATCGGCCTTTTACTACTCGTGATGTGTTACGTTCTCATGAGAATGCATTTGAATATTACGGAGGCAGAACAGACGAAATTGTATATGACCAAGATAAGCTTATGACAGTAAGTGAAAATGGAGGCGACATTATATATACAGAAGAGTTTCAAGCTTATAAACAGCAAAGAGGGTTTTCGGTTTATTTGTGTAAAGCAGCAGATCCAGAAACTAAAGGTAAGATTGAAAATGTGGTGAAATTCATTAAAAGAAACTTTGCGAAAAATCGAGTGTATCATCAGCTAGAGACTTGGAATGAGCAATGTTTAGCTTGGCTTGATAGAAAAGGAAACTATCAAGTACATAACACAATAAAACAGAGACCTATCGAAGTGTTTGCCCTGGAAAAGCCACACTTACGAGAAGTCTCCTCCCTACTCTCTTTCGAGAGTAACCATGGAACAAGTATAACAAGAACTGTCCATAAGGACAATATTATCAAATTTCAATCGAATCGTTACTCGCTACCACTTGGAACTTATAAACCACAGGGAGATAATACCGTTTATATTCGAATTGATAAGGAAGAACTGATTATCGAAAAGAATCCTGGAGGTAAACTATTAGCTACCCATCCTCTTTCAAGAAGAAAAGGGCAGCTGATAAAGAACTCGGATCATTCAAGAGATAAGTCAAAAGGTATACAAGCATATATGGAAACGATAAAAGCTTCTTTTGATGATCAGAAAAAGATTCAACTATTTCTTGAAGAAGTTGAAAAGCGATATCCGAGATACTTGCGAGATCAGTTACAGATTTTAAGCAGAGCAGTAAAGAACTTTGAACCATTTACTGAATCTGCCTTAGAAATTTGTATTAAACAGACCTTATGGAGTGCTAATGATTTTCATGATGTTGTTAGACATTTAGCGAGGATTCAAGATCAAGAGAGTATTATACCCTCAACTGATATTCCAATTGTAGAAATGTCCTCCACTTACTACAAAGAAAAAGCATTGGTTAGAGAACTAGATGGTTATCTTAAGATTTTAGGAGGTGTGTAAGTTGGAATACTCAGTAGAGAGTTTACAAAGACAACTGCATCATTTAAGAATGTCCGAAACATCTAAGGAGCTGCCTTCTTTTTTGCGGAAAGCAGAGTCACACTCATGGACCTATCAAGAGTTTCTTCGGGAAATACTTTCTTATGAGGAAAATCGTCGAGAAGAAAAGATGATCGAAAAACACTTGAAGTGGGCAAAGTTCCCTTATCAAAAAAGTCTTGATGAGTTTGATCTTAAGGAATTGCCATCACTTAGTAAGAGACAATTAAGACAGCTCCAAGAGCTCTCTTGGCTTGATGAATCTTTTAATCTAATATTTTTAGGGCCACCAGGTGTTGGCAAAACGCATATAGCTATTGGGATTGGGTTAGAAGCTATTCATAAAGGACACCGTGTGTCATTTGTGTCCATGGGAGAATTAATCCCTCTATTAAAAAGTGAGGAGTACCTCCGTAAATCTCAACTAAAAATGAAGAGAATTAGAGAAGCTGATCTGATAATAATTGATGATCTTATGTATATGGCCATGGATCAAAATGAAGCTAATCTCTTTTTCCATCTAATTAATCATCTTTATGAACGAAGTTCTATTATTCTTACATCAAATAAAGGACCAGAGGAATGGGGTGAATTAATAGGAGACAAAGGAATAACAACGGCGATTTTAGATCGCCTTCTCCATCGCTCTGAAGTTGTTCACTTTGATGGAGCCAGTCATAGAATTAAGTATCGAGAGTCTTTATTTCAAGCGAAAAGTGTTCAAAATTAATGAGCAAAAT
>NZ_ANNK01000176.1 GCF_000334155.1 Halalkalibacterium ligniniphilum
TCAACAACGGATTGAAATTCCCTCTTTTCAACGGTCCCAAATTCCCTTTTATCACCGTTAAATTTGGACTGGTGCTATTCCAGCTTTTTGCTTCTCACGAAGCCTATACGAATCGCCCTTTACATTAAATGTGGTTGCGTGATGAAGTAAGCGGTCTAAAATAGCGGTTGCTAACACTTCATCTCCAAATATTTTTCCCCAGTCAAGGAACGACTTATTGGAAGTAATAAGTATTGCTCCTCTTTTATCATATCTTTTTGAGATAACTTGAAATAAGATATTCGCACTAAGTTCGTCAAAAGGGAAATAGCCTAATTCATCTAAAATTAATAGATCTGGGCGGCTCCAACGTTTGATGACACGATTTATTAAACCTGCTTTGTCCGCTTTCTTACACTCATTGATAAAGTCATCTGCTCGAATAAAAAGGGCGGAATACCCTTTGATAATGGCTTCCATTGAAAAGGCGACAGATAAATGAGTTTTCCCAACTCCTGGTGGCCCTAAAAGTAAAACATTTTCTCCATTCTCAATAAACCGACAGGTTAAAACCTCTTTCACCCTTTTCTCACTAATGCTTGGTTGGAACTCAAAGTCAAATTCATGAATCGTCTTTTGGAAGGGAAGCTTCGCTTTAAGGATCCTTTTTTCTAGGGCTAACGAATCTCTTTTTTCCATTTCATTTAATAGAATAGTGTTAAGAAACTCAGAATATGGTACATTATCTTTAGATGCATCTTCTAAAAGACCATCAATTTGGTCAGCTGTATGGTGCCATCCCATTTGTGATAGTCGTTCGATTAGAAGTTGAGTAGACATTATGTTTCGCTCCCTTCTAATTGTTCATACACTTGAAGAGAACGTTGTTCTACTTCAAGCTCATTGGGTTGATGGAGACGGGTCGCCAAACCTTTTTGTGTCTCTTTCAACCCTTTATAATGTTCTAGATTCATATGCATTTCTGTTTTTCCATAGAGAATAGGGTGTTTAGCGATACATTCGTATTCGTCATATACTTCTATATGATGATCGAGTGTTTCTTTTATTTTCACTGATTTCCCTACAAACCGGTACGGAACAGAATAACGTTTACCTCTGTATGAGATAAAGGAATCTCGACTCACTTCTCGTATTTCCCACTTAGCTATCGGGAAGACAGGCTTCAAATTACTTGTTTTTAAATATTTCGTTTCGAGATTAAAGCGTTTAAGTGGCGATTCATTCGTTGTGGCATTAGGCTTTAAGTTCGCTGTCTTATCCAGCCATTTCCTTACGTTTTCATTAAGTGCTTGAATGGTCGGCTCATGCTTACGCTGCATAAAATTCTTCTTTAAATATCCAACGACATTTTCTACTTTTCCTTTTGTTTGAGGGCGATGTGGTTTACATGCCTTCGGCACAATCCCATAATAAGCTAAGAAGTCTTCAAACTTTTGATTAAACCGAATTTCAATGGGGGAGTGCTTGATAACCGCAGTTTTCATATTGTCATAAAGAATTTGTTCAGGAACTCCATTAAAATAAGCAAAGGCATTCATATGACATTTCATTAATGTTTCTAAATCCATGCTTGTTGTAAATTCTACATACTTCATACGAGAATAACCAAGTACCATGACAAAGGCATAAACCTCTTTCTCCAACCCATCCACTAAATATTTACCCACATACCCCCAATCCATCTGAGCTTGTTTTCCAGGAGGTGTTTCAAACCGCAAGGTTGCCTGCTTCTTAGGATTAACACGATGTGGTTTTACAAACTCTCTTAATATCGTTAATTTCCCTTGGTAACCTAATGATTGAATTTCATCAAATAATACTTCGCAATTGGTTGTCCCTTCTTTTATTCTTTCAAAGATGTATGACTTATAGGGATCTAATTTACTTGTTCGTCCTTCTCCAGGTTTCTTTTCAGGCAATGTATCGAGCTTTATATATTTTCGTATTGTTTTTGGATCAAAGCCTGTCTCCTCTGAAATCGCCTTGATTGTCCATCCTTTCTGATACAGTTCTCTAATCATGAAAAATTCCCCAATCTTGACCATAGTTTCGCCACTCCGTTAGTGTTTTGTTTTGAAACTATTGTCCGTTATTTTAGGGGAATTTGAAACCGTTGTTATTAGGGATTTTATCACCGATGCTTACA
>NZ_ANNK01000177.1 GCF_000334155.1 Halalkalibacterium ligniniphilum
TTCGGAGAGTTTGATCCTGGCTCAGGACGAACGCTGGCGGCGTGCCTAATACATGCAAGTCGAGCGGACCAAAGGGAGCTTGCTCCTGGAGGTTAGCGGCGGACGGGTGAGTAACACGTGGGCAACCTGCCTCGTAGACTGGGATAACACCGAGAAATCGGTGCTAATACCGGATGATTTCTTTCTCCGCATGGAGAAAGGATAAAAGTTGGTTCTGCTAACACTACGAGATGGGCCCGCGGCGCATTAGCTAGTTGGTAAGGTAACGGCTTACCAAGGCGACGATGCGTAGCCGACCTGAGAGGGTGATCGGCCACACTGGGACTGAGACACGGCCCAGACTCCTACGGGAGGCAGCAGTAGGGAATCTTCCGCAATGGACGAAAGTCTGACGGAGCAACGCCGCGTGAACGATGAAGGTCTTCGGATTGTAAAGTTCTGTTGTTAGGGAAGAACACGTACCGTTCGAAAGGGCGGTACCTTGACGGTACCTAACGAGAAAGCCACGGCTAACTACGTGCCAGCAGCCGCGGTAATACGTAGGTGGCAAGCGTTGTCCGGAATTATTGGGCGTAAAGCGCGCGCAGGCGGTCTTTTAAGTCTGATGTGAAAGCCCACGGCTCAACCGTGGAGGGTCATTGGAAACTGGGAGACTTGAGTGCAGAAGAGGAGAGTGGAATTCCACGTGTAGCGGTGAAATGCGTAGAGATGTGGAGGAACACCAGTGGCGAAGGCGACTCTCTGGTCTGTAACTGACGCTGAGGCGCGAAAGCGTGGGGAGCAAACAGGATTAGATACCCTGGTAGTCCACGCCGTAAACGATGAGTGCTAGGTGTTAGGGGTTTCGATGCCCTTAGTGCCGAAGTTAACACATTAAGCACTCCGCCTGGGGAGTACGACCGCAAGGTTGAAACTCAAAGGAATTGACGGGGGCCCGCACAAGCAGTGGAGCATGTGGTTTAATTCGAAGCAACGCGAAGAACCTTACCAGGTCTTGACATCCTTTGACCACTCTGGAGACAGAGCTTTCCCCTTCGGGGGACAAAGTGACAGGTGGTGCATGGTTGTCGTCAGCTCGTGTCGTGAGATGTTGGGTTAAGTCCCGCAACGAGCGCAACCCTTGACCTTAGTTGCCAGCATTCAGTTGGGCACTCTAAGGTGACTGCCGGTGACAAACCGGAGGAAGGTGGGGATGACGTCAAATCATCATGCCCCTTATGACCTGGGCTACACACGTGCTACAATGGATGGTACAAAGGGCAGCGAAGCCGCGAGGTGGAGCCAATCCCATAAAGCCATTCTCAGTTCGGATTGCAGGCTGCAACTCGCCTGCATGAAGCCGGAATTGCTAGTAATCGCGGATCAGCATGCCGCGGTGAATACGTTCCCGGGCCTTGTACACACCGCCCGTCACACCACGAGAGTTTGTAACACCCGAAGTCGGTGAGGTAACCTTTTGGAGCCAGCCGCCTAAGGTGGGACAGATGATTGGGGTGAAGTCGTAACAAGGTAGCCGTATCGGAAGGGGCGG
>NZ_ANNK01000178.1 GCF_000334155.1 Halalkalibacterium ligniniphilum
TGGGATTATGATCGGATACGTGCCTTAACGGATGGCACGGTAAAAGCGGAGGGAATTGAGCTTAATTGGCTGAACATGCCTGTGGAAGAAACGTTTTGGCGAATGATGCGTCACCAAGAGTTCGATGTTGCAGAGTTGTCCTTTTCTTCCTATTTAATCGCTCGGGACCGCGGCTTTCCGAATTTTTCAGCCATTCCTGTCTTTATGTCAAGGTCCTTCAGACACTCTGGGATTTATATCAATAACCATGCAGGAATCAAAGAGCCTGCCGACTTGATTGGAAAACGGATTGGGATTCCTGAGTATCAGCTGTCGGCGTGTGTATGGATTCGTGGGATTCTCCACCATGAGTACGGCGTGTCGCCATCAAGTGTTCAATGGTTCACGGGTGGACAGGAGAAAGCAGGGCGTGTTGAAAAAATCAAGCTTGATTTACCATCTTCAATTAGCATCGAGCCGATTCGAGACGATCAAACATTGAATGAAATGTTAGAATCTGGTGAAATTGATGCCTTTATCGCCCCAAGAGCCCCATCCTGCTTCCTAAAAGGTTCACCGAATGTGTCGCGACTTTTCTCGGATCATGTAGCGGCAGAAAAAGAGTATTTTAAGAAAACGGGAATTTTCCCGATCATGCATGTTGTGGCGATCAAAGACGAAATATTAGAAAAAAATCCTTGGGTAGCTGCAAACCTATATAAAGCGTTTGTTGAGTCAAAGGAAAAAATCTATGAGGGCTTTCATCAAACTGCCGCGTTGAAAGTGACGCTACCGTGGTTGGTTTCAGAGATTGAACGAACGAAAGAAATTATGGGTGAAGACTTTTGGCCGTACGGTTTAGAGCAAAATCGCGCGACGCTCGAAGCATTTGTAACCTATTCCTATGAACAAGGATTAATTAAAAATAAGCTAGCGGTTGATGATCTTTTCGTAAAGTCAACGCTAGAAGAATATGT
>NZ_ANNK01000179.1 GCF_000334155.1 Halalkalibacterium ligniniphilum
CTAGCGGGATCGAACCGCTGACCTCCTGCGTGCAAGGCAGGCGCTCTCCCAGCTGAGCTAAGGCCCCGTTTTCTTTTTAAAAGTGCGTTATGGTGGGCCTGAGTGGACTTGAACCACCGACCTCACGCTTATCAGGCGTGCGCTCTAACCAGCTGAGCTACAGGCCCATAACATGACAGCGATATAAATTCTTAACATAAAAAAATTATTAGTTACTTTGAAGGT
>NZ_ANNK01000180.1 GCF_000334155.1 Halalkalibacterium ligniniphilum
TGAGTGGACTTGAACCACCGACCTCACGCTTATCAGGCGTGCGCTCTAACCAGCTGAGCTACAGGCCCATAACATGACAGCGATATAAATTCTTAACATAAAAAAATTATTAGTTACTTTGAAGGTCCAATTCCTTCAAAACTGAACATGGCGACTGACTTCGATCACTTCATGACCGTCATCATCGCTATTTCTTCATGCTGCCATGCGCTGAGGAAGCTTGCTTCGCAGCCACACTCGCAGACGCAAGCGCAAAAAGAAATCAATCAGTTGTTTTGAAGGTGCAGTTCCTTCAAAACTGAACAAAAAGACCGAAGCGTTACGACTGCTAGAGTCGCATCGACTAGAGTAAAA
>NZ_ANNK01000181.1 GCF_000334155.1 Halalkalibacterium ligniniphilum
ATTATATGGGTTTAAAACCACGTGTTCTACACGTGTGAAAATAAAACTTCTAGAGTGGTAAAGTGACAGAAAAAATCTCCAATCGTTATAATAGAAGATGGCCGTCAAACCAACTTCTAAAAAACGAAAGGAGATCTACTCATGTCGAGTGACAATAGTTTATCACACACAAGATGGAATTGTAAGTATCACATCGTATTCATACCAAAGTACAGAAGAAAAGTCATTTATGGAAAACTGAGAAAAGATATAGGTGCTATTCTCAGAAGGTTATGTGAAATGAAAGATGTCGAAATCATTGAAGCACATGCGATGAAGGATCATATTCATATGTTAGTGAAAATCCCACCTAAATTGTCTGTGTCACATTTTATGGGCTATTTAAAAGGAAAAAGTTCGTTAATGATCCACGACCGGCATGCCAATTTAAAGTATAACCATGGGAATCGTACGTTTTGGGCAAAAGGATATTATGTGAGT
>NZ_ANNK01000182.1 GCF_000334155.1 Halalkalibacterium ligniniphilum
AGTATTAGCCTTCCAGTAAGTGAGCTTCGTGATGAAGCGCTGCGTACACGATTAGGTGTGACCGAAGGCGATGTTGAGCTTTCGATTTCTGTAAATGCAGTGGCTGATTCAGCTGAGCGGGTTGCAGAGCTTGGTATTAATGCGAAATCATCGATTGTTGAGTTTTCTATTGTCGCTCGTTCTGGTGATGTGGAGGCTCCAGTGAACCGTTTTGTTCAATATCTTGAACGTGACCTCGTTCTTTCTGAAGACGTGAACCCGGATCGCACGGTTGTTGTTCGTGTCAATGCGGATGGAACGCTAACGGTTGTTCCGACGATTGTCCGTGACGGTCGTGTAACGTTCAAGAGCTTTACGAACAGCTACTATGTAGCGGTTGAGCGTGAAGCATCCTTTA
>NZ_ANNK01000183.1 GCF_000334155.1 Halalkalibacterium ligniniphilum
TAGCTCAATTGGTAGAGCAACTGACTTGTAATCAGTAGGTTGGGGGTTCAAGTCCTCTGGCCGGCACCATCTTCTTTACACTTATTGACGTATTAAAACATATTGTGTATTATAGATATTGTTGCTTTTGGAGGGGTAGCGAAGTGGCTAAACGCGGCGGACTGTAAATCCGCTCCCTAAGGGTTCGGCGGTTCGAATCCGTCCCCCTCCACCATTTTTAGGGGCATAGTTTAACGGTAGAACAGAGGTCTCCAAAACCTCCGGTGTGGGTTCGATTCCTACTGCCCCTGCCAAACAAAACTATAATTATATGGCGGGTGTGGCGAAGTGGTTAACGCACCGGATTGTGGTTCCGGCATTCGTGGGTTCGATTCCCATCAGCCGCCCC
>NZ_ANNK01000184.1 GCF_000334155.1 Halalkalibacterium ligniniphilum
CCACCAGATGTACCAGTTCCACCTGCAACTTCTTCAGCAGCAGTTGTATCTGCAGTTAATCCAAAATCACTTAAGTCTGCACCAGATAGTGTAATGTCCTCTGTAGAAGTAAATACTAAGCCGTCTCCAGCTTCGTTTTTAGCTACAGTCACATTTGAACCAGCTGTCTCTAATTGACTATTGATTTCAGCCACTAATCCATCTAAGTCAGATACATCAGTATCTAATGTAATAGTTGTATCGTTTACATCAAAAGTCTTAGAGTTAGTAGTAGTAAAGTCATAGTTATTTAGATTTGTAGCGGCATCAATTGTTGTTCCTTCTACTACCGCTTCTGTTGTGGT
>NZ_ANNK01000185.1 GCF_000334155.1 Halalkalibacterium ligniniphilum
GACCTTTTACGTGAAGTAAAAGGTCGCCGGCTTTAATTTTTTATAAGATAAAGATACACCACATACCAACTTAGAAAGAAGGGTCCTTATGTTTAAACATTATAACATGAATCAACTCGTTTAACATACAAATCGCAACAGAGGGGCAGTACGCACTGGCCCTTTGACGAGGAAAAATCAATATACTTGTCCAAATAAACAGCTGCTTGTGCTTGCCTATCATTCATGCACAACCTTAGCGGAGGAAATATACGTGTAGACTCCTGCGGGATCAAAGGCTCACCAGCCGCCCGCGGAAGCGAAGTATATTTCCGAAGCGAATGCTATGCA
>NZ_ANNK01000186.1 GCF_000334155.1 Halalkalibacterium ligniniphilum
TGGTTAAATTGGCGAAACGTATAATGAACTGTCGGCTTTCGCAAATCCGCATCAACTAAAAGCACCCGCTTTTCCTGCTGGGCCAAAACAACAGCAAGATTTGCCACCGTCGTTGACTTCCCGTCTCCTGGACCTGCCGATGTGACAAGAATCGTCTGCAGCTTTTCTTCGATGGAAGCGTAGTCCAAATTGGTCCGAATCGCCCGGTATTGCTCAGTGATCGGTGATTTCGGCTCAAAATGGCTAATTAGCTTCCGCTGCTCTTGATTAG
>NZ_ANNK01000187.1 GCF_000334155.1 Halalkalibacterium ligniniphilum
GACTCTCAACAAATTTATATCTCTTTTACGAAGAGGACCAAGAGATTCACGGAAGCAAGAGTTGGAACGAGTGAGCGTATGGGTTGATACGTGACAGGAGTGGAGACTCGCAGCTGACAAAGAAGCTCGCCGGTCATCTGAAGTAAAAAAGTTTGGTGACGATAGCGAAGAGGTCACACCCGTTCCCATGCCGAACACGGCCGTTAAGCTCTTCAGCGCCGATGGTAGTTGGGGGCTTCCCCCTGCAAGAGTAGGACGTTGCCAAGC
>NZ_ANNK01000188.1 GCF_000334155.1 Halalkalibacterium ligniniphilum
CCTTGGTAATACCCGGTGAACTCAATTGCGTCTATAAGCTTCAAATAACCGTTGAATCTCTTCGTCAGCTTCATACTCAACTCCTCTCACGTATGTGTTATACGCTCAAGTCGTCTCGTATTTGCTTCCTCGATCTTCTCGGTTCTCTTTGCTTACTTTTTCATTATCTAGTTTTCAAAGAACGATTGGTGGAGCCTAGCGGGATCGAACCGCTGACCTCCTGCGTGCAAGGCAGGCGCTCTCCCAGCTGA
>NZ_ANNK01000189.1 GCF_000334155.1 Halalkalibacterium ligniniphilum
TTGATCGCCCCTTGGCGGTCGGTTCCGCCACTGCGAACAACAAGGATCGAGCCATCGCAGACATTCGCCAAAATTTGCGCATCGGCTACAGCGAGCATCGGCGGTGTGTCGAATAGCACATACTCGTACAAGCTAGTGACCTCCTCGATAAAACGGCTCATTGCATGGGAGCCAAGGAGCTCCGATGGATTCGGCGGAATCGGACCACTAGTAAGCACATCCAGATGTGGCACTTGGGTCGTTGCAAC
>NZ_ANNK01000190.1 GCF_000334155.1 Halalkalibacterium ligniniphilum
TTGCTCGACTCATGGCTCTCACGTCCTAACTTCTTCTTTCGCTTTCCTTGAGGTGACTTCACCTCATCCATTTTTGTCACCGTTCCAAGCACAGGGATACCTAAGTAGTTCTCAATGTCTTCCTCATGACGAATCGTCTGATCCAGGTATTCGAGTAAAAAGGCCAATCCAACGGCTGTCATCAAACCAACCACAAAGGCGATCGCCATATTAAGCGGCGGATTCGGGCTCACAGGTACTGGCGGG
>NZ_ANNK01000191.1 GCF_000334155.1 Halalkalibacterium ligniniphilum
ACCCCACAAATTCATGATAAGCCCAATTATCCCAATAGATAACACGTACTTCTAAAGTATGGTTTAGTGCATCCATGACCACATAACCGATTTCCTCCAGTTCTTGCTCATCTAGTTCATGCTTTTTCACTTTCTTTTGATCTACTTTCCGTTGACGAATCAGAGCAACATGTTCGGGCAGCATCATTCTAGAGCCTTCCCACTTTTTGTTAGACCCTTTGGTCACTTTTGTAATCCT
>NZ_ANNK01000192.1 GCF_000334155.1 Halalkalibacterium ligniniphilum
TCAACAGCTGCAGGTTTCTCAGGAGGGGCAGTCTCAAGTCGTGACGATTCGAGTGGAAGATGTGAATCCAGCGTTGGCTGTGGACATTGCAAATACGACAGCAGCCGTCTTTCAACGTGAAATTGCCAACTTGCTTCGTGTCGACAATGTGGTGATTTTAGCTGAAGCTGAAATGGCAGATCCGCCAGTACCTGTGAGCCCGAATCCGCCGCTTAATATGGCGATCGCCTTTGTGG
>NZ_ANNK01000193.1 GCF_000334155.1 Halalkalibacterium ligniniphilum
GATATACAAGCACAACATCAAACTTCTCTTGCTTAATATCAGCAATCAAACGCTGCATAGCAGGGCGATTCGTGTTCTTTGCTGAGAAGCCTTCATCCACGTAATCATCCACAATCATCCAGCCTTGTGATTCAGCAAAAGCGGTTAGACGCATCCTTTGAGCTCCGAGGGAAAAACCATTCCTTTACCTGGTCTTCTGTACTTACACGACGGTAAATAACGCAACGCATGGGGGA
>NZ_ANNK01000194.1 GCF_000334155.1 Halalkalibacterium ligniniphilum
ACCATCGCTAATATGTCGAAACGGTTTGAAGGTGTAGAAGTCGAGCAAAAAGTCATGAGGAAAGAGATTGATGAACTTAAACTCAATGACAAACTTCAAGACAGAGAAATACAAGGCTTGTCGAAAAGCCTAGACAAAATTGTCGAAGATACAACGTGGCTCAGACGGACTCTCACAAAGATTGTAATCACAGCTATTGTCAGCGGTGTTGTAACGATTGTGACAGGG
>NZ_ANNK01000195.1 GCF_000334155.1 Halalkalibacterium ligniniphilum
CCTTCTAATGTGAAGGAAGGCGACATTTTAGAAATCCAATTTAATGTTGATGGGTCAATCAAAAAAGCAAACGTATTAAAAAAGGAAACAGATGCTGCTATAGATAAAGCTAAGTCTTTGTTAGAAAAATTGAAAAAGAAAAACCAAAAATAGTCCACTTCGGTGGGCTATATTCTTTCTACGCTTTTTAAACAATCAATTTTGACATATGTATATTCATCATCATC
>NZ_ANNK01000196.1 GCF_000334155.1 Halalkalibacterium ligniniphilum
AAAGGTGCAGGGGATGTGTGCTTTACAGCAGGAGGAAGCATTCCAGAGTTCATGACGACGCATCAAGAGAAGCTTTCTCATTTGGCAGAAAACGTTGCGGCACCAGAACGTTCGCCAAAGCCTGTGATCGCCCAGCTTCAAGGGTACACCTTTGGCGTAGGTCTAGAGCTAGCGATGGCGTGTGATTTCCGGATTGCGGCAGAAGATAC